>JAUWEX010000363.1 GCA_030607235.1 Planctomycetota bacterium
GAGACGATCGTCAAGGGGCATCCGGCTCTTGCCGCGAGGGTAAGGCGCGAGGGCGACGACCTTTTTGACGGCGACGCCAAACTCAGCGTCTCCATTGCGACCTCCACGCCGGTATCCACCAAGATACACTTCGGCATCAACGTTATCGCCGAGGGCGCGCCGGTAACGGCCGCCGGGCTGAGCGATTACGGCATCGAGGCCGAGCCTTTCGCCGACGCGGTGCTGCTTGCGTACGCCGCCGAGATGCGTGGCGTGCGTGAAGTGCGCTGCCGGGTGAGAGGCGTCGAATAAGCCATAACATTTACTTGAAAACAACCAGAGGCGAACATGGCGACCGGAAACAAGCGTCTTGAAAAACTGCGCGAAGAGATGAAACAGAGGAACGTCAAGGTGCTGCTGCTGACCGATTTTACCAACGTCGGCTACATAACCGGTTTCACCGGCGGCGATTCGTTTGCGCTCATCACGCAGCGCAGCCAGTACATCCTCACCGACGCGCGCTTCACCGAGCAGGCCGCGAAGCAGGCCCCGGCCTTCGCCGTGATTACGCGCAAGGCCGAGATGATAAAGGAAGTCGGCAAACTCGTCAAAAAACACCGCATCAGGGAAATCTCCTTCGAGGCCGCGGCGCTGTCTTACGACTTGTTTATAACGTATCGCAAGTTTCTGACCGGCGTCAAATTCAACCCCGAAAAACCCATCGTCCAAAAGTTCCGTCGCATCAAGGATGCCGGAGAAATCCGCACGATTCGCAAAGCTGTGCGGATAGCGGAAGGCGCGATGCTCAACCTGCGCAAAAAAATCCGCCCCGGTGTCAGCGAAAACGACCTTGCCGCGGAGTTGGAATACCAGATGAGACAGTTGGGCGCGACCAAGGCCGCGTTCGAGACGATCGTAGCCTCCGGGACGAATTCTTCGATGCCGCACGCACAGTGCACCGGCCGCAAACTCGGCAAAAACGACGTGGTAACGATTGACTGGGGCGCGCGTTTTGATTTCTATAACTCCGACTTGACACGTGTTTTCTTCGTCGGTAAAATCAAACCGCGTTTCAGGAAAATATACGAAATCACCCTCGGCGCGCAAAAGGCGGCGATAGAGGCGATCGGACCGGGTGTCAGCGCACATGAGATAGACATGATCGCCCGCGACTACATCGCTCAGCGGGGCTACGGCCCGCAGTTCGGCCACAGCCTCGGACACGGACTGGGGCTTGACGTGCATGAGGCGCCGCGCCTGGGCAAGGGAGTTGAAATGCCGCTTGAGCCGGGCATGGTCTGCACCGTAGAGCCGGGAATTTATATCCCCGAATTCGGCGGCGTGAGGATCGAAGACGACGTGCTGGTTACGAAGAAGGGATGCGAAGTCCTGAGCTCTCTGCCCAGAGAATTCGACGAAGTGGTCCTTTAACACATTTTAAGATATTGTATTTCACCGCAAAGGCGCAGAGAGCGCAGAGGATTTTTGTATCGCGGAAAGGGATGCATCTGAAAGGGACACTTCCTCCTTCGCGGAGAGAAGGGCTTTCATGCAGGGATTACTGTCCTCGTGATTGAGGCATTTAGAGCAGGACAACGCGAAGGGATGTGTCCCTTTCAGCGCAAAGCAGTCCTTATTGCCAGAAATAAACTTGCCCGACGCGCTTGTGCGGGAGATCGCCAACAACACAATAAGATCACAAGATTCGTTAGTGAGTGGCAGCGTCCGGCCTCTTTTTGCCTAACGGCAAAAAGCAGGGCGCGAGTATTGGAGTAGGTGGTGGCTTCCCGCTTGGGTGCAGGCCCCGCCTGCATGGAGAACATCAGATGGAACCCGAAGTAATCAAGAAATACGTCAAAGTGATGGAAGACAACAATCTTCTGGAACTCGACATCGAGTGGGAGGGCCAGAAACTTCGGATGCGCAGGATATACGAAGGCGCCCGCCAGCAGACCCCGAAGGTCGTAGCCGTTGCCGCTCCGGCTCCGGCCCCGGCAAAGCCCGACAAAAAAAGC
>JAUWEX010000211.1 GCA_030607235.1 Planctomycetota bacterium
GGCCTTGACCGTGATGTTCTCGTTTTCCTTGAAGCGGTCGGCGGTGAACTTGAGGTTCGCGTCGCCGACAAGCAGGACGGTGATGTCGTTTGCGTCGTCGGACAGTGAGGCCTTGGCGATGTAGATCGCCTTGACGTTGTCGTCGGCTTTCCACTCCGGTCCGCTCGCGCCTTTCTCGATGATAAAGGGGCTGATTTCGGCCTTTTTGATGACGTCGTAGAATTTTTCGAAGCCGGGTATTTGTCTGAGCACGTCTTCGCGCAAACTCACCATGCCCTGGCCGGAGTCAATCAGGGCGTGCAGGTCGATCCGAATCAGTACCTTCGTGTCGGCGGGAAAGAGTTTGCCGATGCTGGAGATGCTGGTGTCGAGCGGTTTGGTTTCCGTCTCCGGCGTCTGGGCCCAGCAGGGCAAGACGAGCATCGCTGCCAAGAGAACCAGCGTTGTCGCGGCGGTTTTGTGCGATTTCATGGATTTCACTCCTGATCTTCTTCGTTTTGTTCGTCTTCCTGGGAATCCCGGGAATTTCTTTCCTCGGTTAACCTGTCGATTATCTTGCAGATTTCTATGCCTTTCTCGATGGAGCGGTCTTTCGAGAAGGATATCGTGGGCATGGCGTGGAGTTGGAGGTGTTTGCAGGCTTCTTTGGCGATGAATTTTGTGCTGCCGTTGAGCGCGTGCATGATCTTGTTGCGCGCCGCGTCGTCGCCCAGCACCGAGACGAATACTTTGAGGTGGCTGCAATCCCGCGTCAATTCGACTTTGGTAATCGAGACAAAGCCGATGCGCGGGTCGTTAAGTTTGTGGAGCAAAACTTCGCCGATTTCGCGCTTCAAAAACGATTCTAGTTTTGCGATTCTACGCGGTGATGCCATGTCAGTATATTATGTCCTTGTCGCAACTGGTCAGTTCGGCCAGGGGCTGCGCCCTGACGAAATTTTCGATAGTATCCATCGCGGACTCCAGGTGCCGCGAGTCGCCGCCCGCGATCGCCACGCCCAGCACCGCGATCTGAATGCTGTCGTGCCGGTCGATCTCGGCGACGGAGGCGTTGAAGCGATTGTGCAGGCGGTCTTTGAGGCCCTTCACAACGCTCCGCTTGTCCTTGAGGCTCCGGGCCTGGCGGATAAACAGGCCCAGGCGCATCGTTGCCACTTGCATCCGGGCGACTCCGGGATAGGTTTCGCCTAACTCAATTCTCGCTTGACCTTTTCGATCGTGTAGGCCTCGATGACGTCGCCTTCTTTGATGTCGTCGTAGCCCGCAATCTTGATACCGCATTCGAAGCCTTCGTCGACTTCCCTGACGTCGTCCTTGAAGCGCCTGAGCGACTGGAGCGTGCCGTCGTAGACGATAACGCCGTCGCGCGTAACGCGCACCCGGGCGGAGCGGTTGATCTTGCCGCTGGCAACCTGGCAGCCGGCGATCGTTCCGAAGCGGGATATCTTGATAGTCTGCTTGACGTTGACGGTGCCGAGCAGGACTTCTTTTTCTTCCGGGTCGAGCATACCCGTCATGGCCGCTTTGACTTCGTCGATCGCCTCGTAGATGATCTGGTAGAGACGGATGTCGACGTTGCGGGCCTCGGCGAGCGTGCGGGCCTTGTAGTCGGGGACTACGTGGAAGCCGATGACGATGGCGTCCGAGGCGTCGGCGAGCCGGACGTCGGATTCGGTGATTCCGCCGACGGCGGTGTGCATGATGTTGATCTTGACCTCGTCGGTGGAAAGCGCGTTGAGCGATTTCACGAGCGCTTCGATGGATCCCTGCACGTCGGCCTTGATGATCAGCGGCAGTTCTTTGCGTTTGCCTGCGTCTATCTGGTTGAAGAGGTTCTCCAGCGTAACGTGTCCGGCGCTGCCGCGCGTCATAAGCGAGTGTTGGCGCGAGCGCTGCGCACGTTGCATCGCGACCTCGCGCGCTTGCTGGATGTCGCCGATGGCGAAGAACTTGTCGCCCGCGTTGGGAACATCGTTGAGTCCGGTAACGCTGACCGGCATCGCCGGCCCGACCTTGGGCACGTCTTTGCCGATGTCGTTGTACAGCGAGCGTACCTTGCCGAAGGTGCCGCCGGCGACGATGGCGTCGCCGCGGTGGAGCGTTCCGTCGGTAATCAGCAGGCGCGCGATCACGCCGAGGTCTTCGCTGACCTTGGCCTCGATGACGGTTCCGCGCGCGGGAATTCCGGGGTCGGCCTTGAGTTCGAGCAGGTCGGCCTGCAACACCAGCATCTCGAGGAGTTCTTCGATGCCATCACCGGTAATCGCCGAGACCTCGACGCAGACGATGTCGCCGCCCCATTCTTCGGGGTTGAGTCCGGCGACGGCCAGTTGCTGCTTGGTCTTGAGCGGGTTGGCGCCGGGTTTGTCGATCTTGTTGATGGCCACGACGATGGCCACTTCCGCGGCCTTGGCGTGGCTGATGGCTTCTTCGGTCTGGGGCATGACGCCGTCGTCGGCGGCGACCACCAGCACTACGATGTCGGTAACGTTTGCGCCGCGTGCGCGCATCTCGGTAAAGGCTTCGTGGCCGGGTGTGTCGAGAAAGACCAAGTCGCGGCCGTCGCGGTTGAGCGAGTATGCGCCGATGTGCTGTGTGATGCCGCCCGACTCGCCGTCAACGACTTTGGTCGAGCGGATATTGTCCATCAGACTGGTTTTGCCGTGGTCGACGTGGCCGAGGAAGGCGATGATCGGCGCGCGCTTCTCGATGTGGTCGGGGCGCTGCTCGACGATGCCTTCCATGAAGGCGTCTTCGATGTCTTTGGGCTTGTTGACGATGATTTCCTTGTCGTACTCGATGCCGACCATCTCGATGACGTCGGCGTCCAGCGAGTCGTTGATGCGCGCCATGACACTCTGCTTGATCAGGAAGCCGAGGATTTCGCCGGCCTTGACGCCCAGTTTCGCGGCGAGGTCCTTGGCGTTGACGGGCAGGGTAACCTCGAATTTGTCGGGGACTTCGATGCGTATTTCGGGCGCGGGCTGCCGCGTGCCTCTGCGGCGCCGTCCGCCTTTTCTGCGGCCGCCGGGTTCTTTGAGGAAGGGCACCCTCTGCCGTGAGGCGAGCCTCTGGCGCGGCGAGGTCTTGATAATATCGATGCGCCTCTTTGCCGTGGGCAGAACGCCTTTGGGGGCGCGTGTCGGTTTGCCGCCCTTCGAGACTTTGCGCGACACTTCGGACTTGTCAATGTCTTCGTCGTAACGGGACGCGGGCTTGCGCCGACCCTGCTTGGCCGGCTCGGGCTCGGGCTTGGGACGCGGCTCGACGAGTTGTATCATGCCCAGTTTCACTGCGCTGCGGCGTTTTGGTTTTTTGCGTTTGGACGCGGGTTTTTTCTGCTTTTTTTCTTTCGTTTGCGCGGCCGCTTTTTTGTCCTGCGGTTCGGCCTCGGCCTGTTCTTCCGGGGGTTCTGCGACCGCCAGCCCGGCCTGGGGTTTCACGGATGACGCCGTCTTTGCCGCGGCTTCGACTACTGCTTCCGATGCCGCTTCCTGCGATTCGGTTTCTTCGGCGGTTTTTTTCTTGACCGTTTT
>JAUWEX010000009.1 GCA_030607235.1 Planctomycetota bacterium
GGTATTTCTTCCCGGCGATCTTGAGGCTGGCTTTGACCTGCAAACCGACCGCCTTTATGCTGACACCGAGTCCGGGCTTGGAATTTCCGACGAATTTCTTTTCGGTCGCGCGCAAGGCCTTGCGCGCCTTGACGTGTCCAGGCTCAAGCGCGACGATGCGCTTGAACATTTCGATCGCGTACTCGTAATTTCCCCTCTCATAGGCCTGGAAGCCCGTATCATACATCTTCTCAATATCCATAGGCCCACCGTTGGCAATTTGGTCCTAATCACGCGAAAAAACTAATAACGGAAACGGGGATTCTATCCGCAACACGCCAATCCGTCAAATAAAAAATGGGCTTCAAAAGGCCGATAAACTCTGATAGAATAAATGTTTTGAAACACTTGACACAAACCACACCAGGAGAGAAGCAATGCGCATTGTCAAGTATCCTAACCCGATACTGCTCAGGCCGACCGAAAAAATCGGGGAGATCGACGATTCGATCCGGCAACTGGCCGCGGAGATGCTCGCAACGATGCACGAAGGCAAAGGCGTCGGCCTCTCCGCCAACCAGGTCGGCCGCGCACTGCACATGACGGTAATAAACCCCACAGGCAAAAAAGAAGACGAACTCGTCGTAATCAACCCCGAGATCACAGCCAGCAGCGGCCGCATAGTCAACGAGGAGGGATGTCTGAGTTTTCCAGGCATCTACGGCAAGGTCGCCCGCGCCACCAGCGTTACGGTGCACTACACCGACCTCGACGGCAACTCATATTCAATCGAGGCGCGCGATTTCCTCGCCCGAATCTTTCAGCACGAAATCGACCATCTAAACGGAGTCGTTTTCGTCAGCAAACTCGGCCCCGCCGCAAAAATCCGCCTGGCGTCGGATCTGAAAAAACTGGAAGCCGAATATGAGTCATAAGCAAATACGGCTCATATCGATCGAACGGGCCGCCGAGGAGCGTCTGCGCGATCCGGTAGTGACGCTGGGGGCCTTCGACGGTGTGCACCGCGGCCACCAAGCCGTAATCGGCGCCGTGGTCGAGTGGGCCGAGCGGATCGGCGGCGAATCGGCCGTCATCACCTTCGACCGCCACCCGCGCTCGGTACTGGCCAAGCACAAAAACTGGCAGGGCTGTATCACCTCGCTGGAGCACCGCCTGGTGCTGTTCGAGCAGGCCGGTGTGGACTGCTGCGTGTTGCTGCGGTTTCACCGCGATAAGTCCGAGATGTCCGCCGAGGACTTCGCCCGCAAGATAATATATGAAAGGCTCGGATGCAGGCGGATCGTGCTGGGGTTCGACTGCCGCTTCGGGCGCGACCGCCGCGGCGACATAAAAATGCTGCGCGAGATGACCGACGACAGCGGCGCGTCGCTTTTCGAAGTACGCAAGGTCGCACCCTACACCCTCAACGGCGAAAAAATCAGCAGCACCAATATCCGCGCCGCGATCCTGACGGGCGACCTGAAACAGGCCGAGACACTGCTGGGCCGGGCCTACTCGGTAATCGGCACAGTAATCCGCGGCGACGCGCGCGGCAAGCGGCTGGGGTTCCCAACCGCCAATCTTAACCTGCACCACGAAATCAGCCCGCCGCCGGGCGTCTACCACACCGAGGCGATAGTCCTCAGCGGCAGCCGCACCGGCCAGCGCTGGCCCAGCATAACCAACGTCGGCACACGGCCCACTTTCGGCGACGTTACCGCAGGCAAACGCTGCTGGATCGAGGCGCACCTGCTGGATTTCGAGGGCGATCTCTACGGCATCCGCATCGAGTTGGTGTTTTTGGAGCGGCTGCGCGACGAGATAAAATTCGGCGGGCCGGGCGAACTAAAACGCGCGATAATAGCCGATATCGAGCGGGTTCGCGGCGAAAACGAAAATGAAATCCCGAAATCGAGTTGACACTGGCTGTTTGAGCATTATAATTCCAGCCTGTTAATAACTGGACGAACAAGGGCAGGTAGCTCAGTTGGTAGAGCACAGGACTGAAAATCCTGGTGTCGTCGGTTCAAGTCCGACCCTGCCCATTTTTTATGCCCTCCTGACAGCAAACAACATCGATCAATCAAAGTATAATATAATTGGTTCATCGACATTTCGAGAATCCGGAAAATCGGTGTATGCTATCTTGGCGAAAAACAGACTTTGCAGGTTCAATGTTTCAAGTCCACCTATTCAGAAAGGAGATGCCATGAAGGGCATCCGCATTAGATTTATCGCCGCGGTGATGTTAGCGCTGATGCTGACGGCAGTTATCGGCGCCAGCACCAAAACGGCCGACGCCCGGGGAACCGGTCTTGAAGCGGTCCGGAAGGAATTCGTCCTGCTCAACAAGAAAATCAGCCCGGCCGTGGTGGCGGTTGTACGCGACAAGATCACCTGGGCCGGTTTTTTTATCAGCAAAGACGGCCTTCTGCTGACGACTAACGAAGTCGTTACCGGCGGTCAGACCAACCCCATATTCCGGCCGACAGGCCCGCAGCCCAAGCCCAATCTCAAGTCCATCAAACTCCAGATACTGTTCGCCAACGGCGAGAGCCGCGAAGGCAAAGTTCTGGGGACGGATGACCTCAACGAAGTCGCGCTGGTCAGGGTCAAACTCAACGGTAAGGAAACATTTACGCCGCTCAAACTCGGCGACTCCAAAGACGTCAAGCCCGGCCAGTTCGTCGCCACGATCGGCAACGCCTACGCCAGCATCAACAACGACAACCAGCCCGCCTTCAGCGTGGGCACGGTCTCGGGCATCTTCCGCCTGAAGGGAGTGGCGGAATACAAGGGCAACCTCATCGAATCCAGCGCCGCGGTCAATCCCGGCAGCACCGGCGGCCCGATGGTCAACCTCAAGGGCGAAGTGATCGGCATAGCGTGCAAGCACTACGCGCTGAGCCGTTTTCAGGGCACCGCGATCCCCATCGACCAGATAAAACTCAACCTCGAAGAGATGAAAAACAACAAGGAGATAGTCTCCGGCTACTTCGGCGCAACCTTCAACGGCACCAAGGTCAAAAAAGTCGACGCCAACAGCCCCGCACGTAAGGCGGGAATGAGAAAAGGCGACGAGATAGTCGAGATCGACGGCGTGTTCGTCAACAAGCGCGACGACATATTTATGTTGCTGGGGCGCACCCCGGGCGACACCACGACCAACATCTTCGTCAAGCGCGGCGAAAAAACGATATTGCTTACGGTAACGTACGGCAAAGGCATCCCCGGCAAGGAACTCGTATCCTTCAAGCCCTGGATCGGCCTCGAAATCAAGGAAGAAGGCGGCAGAATTCTCATCACCGGCATACAGCCCAACTCGCCAGCCGCAAAGGCAGGGCTAAAGCCCAACCTGTATATCATCTCGGTCGACGGCAAAGCAATCAAGAGTCCCGCGCAATTCATCGAGATTCTCAAAAACCTCGAACCGGGGCAGGTAATTACGCTTCGCGTCGAAACCAAAGACGGCTGGAAAAAGAACTTCAAGATAACGGTCGGCGAGCGCGCGGAAGAATAAGCGTACGCCGCTAACAGATACGAGGACAAGACATGAATTCAAAAAAAATCATCACTGCAACTTTGATAGCGCTCGCGGTTTTGTTCGCCCAAGTCGCACCGGCCCAGGCCAAGACCGACATAGAGGCGCTCGAAGCCGCCATCGTCGAAACCGGCAAGGAAGCGGCAAAATCGGTCGTGCAGATACGGGTAATCCGCGCCGAGGGCGAGGAAGTGCCCTATAAGGAACTTCCCAAACAGGACACCGTTTTCCGGAGAACAAACGCCGGCCAAAAAGCCGCGCCGGGATACTTCGCGCGGCCCTACGGAGCCTGCAGCGGAGTGCTGATCGACGCCGGGGACGGCTACGTTCTGACCAGCAACTTCAACGTGCAAGGCAAGGTCGAAAAGATATTCGTTACGTTCGGCGACGGCGAGCGCTTCGAGGCGGAACTTCTGGGCCGCGGCGAGATGATGGACATTGCGCTGCTCAAGATCAAGGGCAACGTAAAACGCCGCCCGCACATGAAACTGAAAAAGCGAAAGAAAGAGGTACGGATAGGCGAGTTTGTGCTGGTCGTCAGCCGCACCGAAAACCTTAAGATCCATTCGCAGACCTTCGGGATCGTCAGCGCTGTCAAGCGCCTCAATCCCAGAGTCGCCGCACTGCAACTCGACGCCAAGATCAACTACGGCAACTCCGGCGCGCCGGTCGTCGACATCGAAGGCAACATGATCGGTCTGGTCGGGTTCGTACGTTCGGACTACAACCCCATCGGCCAGTCCTCGGGCATTGGCTTCGCCTGCACCACCGAGAAAATCCTCGATATGATGAGCGATCTCAAAGCGGGCAAATTCATCGCCGCGCCCAAGATTCCGTTCCTGGGTATCAAGTTCGAGATGAGTTACGACAAGAACGACGGCGTACTCGTCGGCGAGGTAATCGCCGGCTCCGCCGCACAGGAAGCGGGCCTGCAGGAAGGCGACCTGATAGTCGAATTCGACGGCAAGCCCGTTCGGACGCCGCGCGATATCGTCGTCATCATCCAGCAAAAAAAGGTCGGAGACAAGGTCAAGTTCAAGATTAAGCGCAACGGCGCGGAGATGGTCCTCGAAGCGACCCTCAAGGCTCGTCCGGCGGGTCAATAAGCGGCCGTGCGACCATTTGATTGAATAACAAAAAAATATTACGGAAGGCCTAAATCATGGCGAAAACAATCACAAAAGCAACAGGGTTGCTGGCGATAGCGCTGCTCCTGTCGGCGTTGTTCGTCCCGGCCGATTCGCAGGCGCGTCCCAACAGCGACACTCGCAAGGCCCTCAAGATTCAGAACAGTCTTCAGGAAACCATCGACAAGGTAGTGCCGACGTTCGTCAAGGTCGCGGGCGGTTCGGGCGTATTGATCAGCGAAGACGGCTACTTTATCACCAACTTTCATGTCGTCAATGCGATTTTCAAAAAGGTCGACACCACGACGGTTATGCTGCCCAACGGCCGCAGTTACACCGCCCGCAAAGTCAGCCTCGACCCCTATGGCGACACGGCGCTGTGCAAGATATGCCTCAAAGATACGAAAGAGAAACTGCCCTTCGCCACAATGGGCGACAGCGACAAACTCGAAATCGGCCAGCCCGTAATCGCGGTGGGCAATCCGTTGGGGCTTGGCTCGGGCGACGCCCAGCCGACCGTTACGTTCGGCGTGGTCAGCGCCAAGAACCGCTACATCGCCGCATCGCGCAACAACATGCTCATCTACGGCGACGCGGTGATGATCGACCTCTCCATCAACCCGGGCAACTCCGGCGGGCCGCTGTTCGACACCGACGGCAACCTGCTGGGGATCAACGGCCTGATCTACACGCGCTTCGGCCACAAGGCCAATACCGGCGTGGGCTATGCGGTCAGCATCAACCAGATCAAGCGCTTCCTGCCCATTATGAAGAAAAAACCCGTGGTCTATCACGGCACAATCCAAGGCATATCGTTCGGCAAGCAAAACGAACAAGGCAACCCCCTAATCAACAAGATTGAGGCCGGTTCGCTGGCTGCCAAGACAGGCTTCAAACGGGGTGACGCGATATTCGAGGTCAACGGCAAACCCGTCAAGGCCTTCGCCAATTTCCTGCGCCTGATACACACCTGCCCGGAAAACACCGAGTTTTCAGTAAAAGTCAAGCGCGGCAACCAGAAAGTAACGCTGAAGTTCCGCTCCGAGCGCATCCCCCTGCCGGGTACGCCGACAGCCCCGACCAACCTCAACAAGCCGACGCTGGGCGTTGAGTTGGACATGAATTTCAAGGGCAAGGGCGTCAAGATCAAAAAAGTCGTTGCGGGCAGCGGCGCGGCGGAGGCCGGTATAACCGCGGGCGACATCATCATCAAGGTCGACGGCAAAAACATCAAGAGCATCGCGGATTTGCGCAAGATACTGGCGGTCAAGAAGGCCAGCGACAAGGTCATGCTCACCGTCAGGCGCGGTCGCCGGACCATAAACGTAATGGTCCTGCTCAAGACAGCACAGGACGTTTATAAAAACCAGCCGCGCAAGTAACGAGGCCGGGAAGCGTGAGGCCACGGGCTCACCACAAAGCAGGCAAACAAAAAGAGGCGCACGATCATGTGCGCCTCTTTCATTTTATCCGCCTCCAGACAGGCGGGGTGTCATACAGCATGTAAGCAATGGTATTTCCTGCGCGCAATGTAGGCTGTCAGTGCGGCACCCGCGCCCATCAGGATCATGGTCATCGGCTCGGGGCTGGTTATGCCGCTGGAGGTGAAACTCGCCGTCGCGACAAAGTCGCCCGCGTCGCCGTAATAGTCGAGATCGCCGAAAGCAAAGCCGAAGGATTCTCCGCCGTCCAGCACCGTAGACGCCGGACCGTACATAAATATATCGTTTTCGGCATTGGCGAAAGTTTGCAGCGACAGCGGCGTGAGGTAGAGTTCGTCGAAACCGAAGCCGACGATTAGCACGTCGTTTTCGTCGTAAAATTCGAGAACGCCGCCCTCAAAGACGGCTTGGCTGAGCGCTCCGCGATGGTTGAGGTGGATTTCCTCCAAATCCAGCACACCGCCGTCCGCGTCGGTCATCACGAAACTCGCACCGTGGTAAACGGCCCCGGGGGTAAGGATTTCGAGCGTAACGTTATCGTTCCACGCCTCAATGTAACCCGCATCCGTCCCGGTCGAGGTGAATTGAACGCAAGTGGTCCCGGGGTCGGCAAAAGTCGCCAGCGTAATGGGGTCGGCGTTAGCCGCCGCAACAAAAATCAAAGCGGCCAGCGCCGCAAACAGGCTGTATCTGACAATTGACATGTGCCTCTCCGAATAAACACGCACTTTCCTCGAACGCACGCATCGCGTGCGCTCTCATTCACGCGATCAACAATCCCTTCATATTAGTATTGGAATAAGTGCTTTCTCCGTAATTGGCAGCAGGCCCTGCCTGCCACGCCGGTGGTTCTCTCCAGATACCCAGACACACAGGCGGCCAAAAAGTATGCAATTATTTTGGATTTTTCTCCGCGACACTGCATAGCCTCGCCCCCACTATGAGGCGACTAACGGACAGTTCGAGGGACACGACATGATTAAGATCAAATTCGGAGACAAGTACTTCAACGACCCGCAAGTACGCATAACCTGTGATACGGTATACAGCGACGACGAGAAAAAGGTTACGGGCTGGCGGGAGGTCTGGCATATCCGCGATCGCATCTGCGGCGAGGACGCCGCGGCGATCAGCGCCGAAATCGAGGCATGGCGTGCGCAATTCGGCCGCGTGGATTGCAGCCTGATAATGGAGGACGCCGGCACACACGTCTCCTACATCTCGATCCTGCTGGGATATCCCGAATACGGGCCGCGGGTGTCTTCGTTCACGCTTCCCGACGAAAACGGGGTCTTCAAAAGCAACGTCTGGTTCGACGCGAAATTCGAGGCGTTCTGGGTCAATCAGGACACGGACGGTATCGTCGACCAGGGGTACTGGGCCACATGGGATACCGACGAAAACGGAGTGTGCACGCAAACCCTGAAGGGCTTTATCAAAACCGCCAAATCCACCAGCGCCACGACGAGATTTCACGAATTCAATCCCCCCACGCACGACGGAGCGTGGCGAGTGCGCGAAATTTTGAACGTCGATCACACCGACACCGAGGCCCGGTACGAAATCACCTTCCGCCAGATACCCGACGCACTGCCTGTCGGTACAGTCGAAGGCCACGCCACTACCACTACCCACACCGACGAAGACGGCCTGACGATCGTTACGGTGCAGGGCAAGTTCAAGGGCGACGGCGCGGCGACGGCGGCGCTGGAGGCCAAACCCTCCGGCGACGGGATTTTCATCTTCGAGCAGGAAGTCGAGCCGGATGTTTTCGACAACTCGACCCGCTTCAAGTACGTTTACAGGCGCAACAAAAACTCCGACCCCGGCGGAACCGAGCCGAACCTGCTGGCGATGGTCGAGACGCTGACGATCCGCCAGTCTTGCGACAACGTATCGTTCGTTACGATCAACTATCCCAACCAGGAACCCTACAAGTTCGTAAACGGTACGCAGACCTGCGTGGCGGAGCAGTCCGGCTACGCCGTCGGCCTCGACGCCTACCCCGACCCGCCCGCGGCGCTGTTCGACGCCGAGCACTTCTCGCAGCGGCCCTCGATCACCTACCACTGCCCCACACTCAACCCCGACGGGCAGTTCATCAACTGGAAGGTGGAGTGGAAATACTACGCCGAGTTCGCGTCTGATTCGACAGTGCCCGGTCTGCTGGATATCAGGCCCAACAAGCGCACCCTCTACGAATAGGAGCGAAAAGCATGAGCCAAAACAACATCACCCTATTTTTCGACAACATGAAACTCGCCGAAGCGGATTTCAAAATACAACTCGGCATCACGCCGTCGCGCGGCTACGTAGTGGTACCCGGCGACGAATGGGTCATGCCCGCCAACGGAACCGGCACGCTCTACGTCGGCGACTCCAATACCGCGGTAATCATCGACAACCTCAAAATCGAGCGCGTCCTCACCCAGCAAGGCGCCCAGGGTACCTCGCTGATGCGCGTGGAAATAAAAGATCGGCGCTGGAAATGGGCGCTGCGCACCTTTACGGGCCGCTTCAACGTGGTCATATCCGACGACGACGGAAAAGTGCGCTACGACCCCGACACGGTCAAGGCATACGATCCCGAGGAGGAAAACCCCTACACGCTGTACTCGTTCGAGGATATCGCGCGGCAACTGCTGATCGCGACGGGCGAGAGCGACGTCGCCGACATACCCATCGCCTCGACCTCGCACGTGCCGCTCAACAAGGAATGGGAAAACACCAATCCCGCGGTCGCGCTGCAGGAAATTTGCGAGGAGATCGACTTCGGTATCGGCCTGCGCGTCAGCGACGGCCGCGCGACGATAGTCAAACTCGGCGACGGTGCCTATCCCTCCGTCGCCAATCAGTACAAAATCAACGTCGGCGTCGGAACATCGTTCAACGACAAGCCCGACTACGTCAAAGTCGTCGGCAACCGCATCCAGGACGAAATCACTCTCGCGCTGGAGCCGGTCGGCATCGACGTGGACGGCGAGATTCGCGCGCTGGCGAATCTGGCGTACTGTCCCGACCCGACCGACGCCGACGATGGCACAGGTTTCGGCAAGTCGGCCCTGCAGGTCAAGCCCTTCGCCAACATCACCGGCGGCGAGGGCTACACCGCCAAACAGGCGCAGGCGTTGGCCGAGAAAAGCGTCTTCCGGTACTTCCGGATCCCCAACACGGGCCTGTTTCCCGACGACGCGAGCCGCGAAAACGCCGACCGTCTGCCGCTGCTCAAGACGCTCAACCAACTCGACGAACAGGGCTGGCGCAAGAGGCCGTTCGTAAGGATTCGCCAATACCAGAAGGCTCCCGCCGGCGGGTTCGAGAATCCGGCGACCCTCGAAACGCCCAACGTTTCGTACCGCATTGACTACCGCCGCGGTCTGGTGATCTTCGGCAAGCGCGTGGGTGTGCTGCTCGCCCCCGACGCGCTGGTGCTCAGCGACACCAAACTGATCTCGCAGCCCGGCGACGCGGCCCTGACCTTTGCGCACGAACTCAAGGGCGACGACGATTTCTACTACCTGCTGCGCTCGGACCAATCGTCACCGCCGGACCCCGACGATGCCACGATCAAAACGGTCAAGCGCAGCGACCTGACGCTACGGCGCATCGAGGGCGTCGACCAGAACAAAAGCGAACTCGATGCGATCGCCGACGCGATCGCCGACAGGCTGCTGGAGCCGAGCGCGTATTCCACCAACACGGATATGCAACTGGCGGGCGCGCACGCAATAAACCTGAACGGCTCGATCGACTCGGTGCGCTGGCATGCCAAAGACACGATCGTTACGCGGCTGCGGCACGGCGATTTCGAGCCGACGCCGACGCCGGCCTCTTACGAAGAGCGCACGCACCTGCCGCGAATCCGCTCCTACACCGAAGACAACCGCCGCAGCGCCGAGCGCGCGCGGGAGACCAACCTGCAAGGCTCGCGACAGGGCGGCGACGTTTCGGCGGACGAGCCGGGCGGGATGGAGTACCAGACACTGGAGATCATCAACGCCCATCACTCCGGCCTGATAATCGTCAAGGACAGCCGCGACGAGGAGGAAAAGCAAAACACGACTTACGAAGACGTTTGCTTCGCTGAGGTAACCGGCGTCGACGAGGATACGCACCGGCACACCGTCGCCAACAGCGGACCGATCATCGATATGCGCTACAACGACTACCAGAGCGACTGGCTGAAGGGCTGGGTGCACGGGAGTTTTCTGGATATAGAAACCACGGAGTACGAGTGGCGAAACTCCGGCGACTGGCAGCATCTGCTGGACAACGGCGGCGGTCTGTCCTGGCCCTATCTGACGCGAATCTACTACGGCGAGGTCCCGGACCCCGACCCCATGGCGGACGATGTACTGTACCATCTGTCGCAGTCGATGGACCAGCGCAAGCCGGTCGGATACGTGCCGGGCGGAGTCGCCGACCCCAACCGAATCCGGCTGCACGGCGAGATGCGCTCGGCGCCGTCCGCGCCGACGATTTTCGGCATGGACCTGACCGCGCCGATCGGGCTTTCGCCGGTCGTAATCGTATCACCAATAATCTTGCAATTCGGCGCAATCGTCGTCGAAAAGCAATTGACTTACATGGACGTGTGGCGCGCGCCGCTGGACGCGAACTCCACCACCACGCCCCACGTGTACGCTTCGGGAATGTGGGGGCTGGCGCAATTCGTCAGGTTCAAGGTCTTTATCGATCCAGACAGGACTTAACGCGAAAGGAAAATCATGATTCGGAAAACATTACTCGCGGCGCTGACCGCGCTCGCGCTTGCCGCAGCGGGATGCGCCTCGCAGGTGCCGGACGCGGTAAAACTGGCGCAGGAAAAACAGGCGCAGTCGCTGGCAGGCGCGCGCGCAAATATCATCGCTTTCGTCGAGGCGGGCATGGCGGACCTCGAGGCCGCGCTCATCGCCCAGATCGATATCAAGTTCGACGCTCGGCTCGCGGCGCTGGCCGACGCCGATAACATGGCGCCTCTCGACAAGGTCAAGGCCGAGATCGTCGCCGCCGAAAACGCGCGCAAGGCCGAAAAACAGCGCGTGGCACAGCGGATGGCGAAATTCAAAACCGCACTCGGCGACCTCGACAACGCGATCCGCCTCAACGAAATCATCGGCGAGTACCTTTCGCGCGATTTTATCAGCGCGCAGGATATCGCCGAACTGTTCAAAAGCATCGACTCTGCAATAGGAGAATAACATGGATCAGGAAAAACTGGTACAGGGCGCGATCGCCAAGGTCGAAGCCGAGATCGCCGTGGCGGATCCGTACACGACGAGCGGCGCACCGAACCTGGCGGCGCTGTCGCTGGCGGAGGTCGTGCTGACCGAGGCCGAAGTGGAGGCTATCGTGGCACAGGTCCGCGAGGCGATCAAGACCGACGAGGGCAACAAGGCGCTCTTCGAGGGAGCCGTTGGGCTGGTCAAGAACCTGCTCAAGCAGGGTCTGGCGTTCGTGGCAAGGACATAACAGGGAAAGGAAGGGAAACATGGAATGGACGGAACTGGTCCCGCGGATTGCGGAGATCGTGATCTGGTTAGCGCTGATCTTCGCATCGCTGGGTTTCAAGAAGGGACTGCAAATTCTCATCGACGCTATCGAGACGATCGACAGCAAGGAGGTCAAACAGGAGGTCGAACTTAACGCGACGGGGATCGCGGCGTTCCTGATAAACCTGTTCAAAAAAATCGCCGAAAGGAAATCGAAATGAACTCCGCCAATAGCAAAGCCGCGCCAAAGCCTCATGCTTTCGACGCGCGCTGGCGGATCGAGCCGATAGTGTTGCTGACTATCGCGGGACTGTTGATCGGCCTGGTGAGCGGCTACTGGGGCCGCGAGGCACTCAATCGCTCGCGCCAGGAAGAGGGCTTCGCCGAACTGCGCGACAAGATATCCGAGACCAACACCGCACTGGCCGCGGTGGAGGCGCGGATACTGGAGATGCGGCTGGCGATGAACGAAGACATCGATGCGCGAATACAGCGCTCGACGCAGCAATACCGTAGCGACATGCTGCGGATGGAGCAGAAAATCGACGCGATCGGCGAGCAAATAGTCAAACTGAAATTGCAGATCAAAGGGATAAACGGAAACAGAACCCCGCCGTGAGCCTTGCGCAAAGCGGCAGAAACCCCGTCGGGCGAAAAAAAAATTCGTCCGGCGGGGATTTTTTTGTTGACATGGCCGGGCCATAGGCGTAAATTCCGCATGGCAAGCGGGTTTCCGGGGTATCGTCCCCGCAGCCCTTGTGAATAAAGCAAGTTCGGTTATATTTGTTTTTATCTTTTTTCGGGAGGTGTAAGAACATGAACAAAGCAGAACTCATCGAAGCAATAGCAAAAGACTCGAAAATAACAAAAGCGGCCGCAGAGAGAGCCTGCAACTCGGTTCTCGACTGCATCAAAAAAGGCGTTAAAAAAGACACCAACGTTACCCTGATCGGCTTCGGTTC
>JAUWEX010000336.1 GCA_030607235.1 Planctomycetota bacterium
GATCCACGGCGTCACCTTCGCCTCCATCGAGCTGACCGAGGAATCCGAGACCGTCTCCTCCGGCGCGGTGCAGATCGGCAACGCCATCGTGGAGAAGACCGTCGTCGATACGATACTCCAGGCGCGCGACCGCGGGCTGTATTCCTGCATCACCGACTGCGGCGCGGGGGGGTTCTCCTCGGCGGTCGGCGAGATGGGCGCGGAGATCGGCGCGGAGGTCGAACTGAGCAACGCGCCGCTGAAGTATCACGGCCTGACCTACACCGAAATCTGGATAAGCGAGGCGCAGGAGCGGATGGTCATCGCGGTCCCGCCGGAAAATATCGACGAGACGCTGGCGCTGTTCGCCGCCGAGGACGTCGAGGCGACGGTGCTGGGGCGCTATACCGATGACAGGACGCTGCGCCTGAAGTACAAGGGCAGCGTGGTTTGCGAACTCGACATGGAGTTTCTGCACGAGGGCACGCCGCGCAATCTGCGCAAGGCGGTGTGGGCCGAGCCGAAACTCGCCGAGCCGGAAATCGCGCCGAAGAAAAATTACGGCGACGACCTCAAAAAGATACTCTCTTCCTGGAACGTCTGCTCCAAAGAGTGGGTCATCCGCCAGTACGACCACGAGGTGCAGGGGGGCAGCATCGTCAAGCCGCTGGTCGGCGTGGCCAACGACGGCCCCGGCGACGCCTCGGTTACCGCGCCGGTCGCCGGCTCGGACCGCGGCCTGATTTTGAGCAACGGCATGAACCCGTGCTACGGCGATATCGACCCGTACTGGATGGCGGCGTCGGCGATCGACGAGGCGCTGCGCAACGTGATAGCGGTCGGCGGCTCGCTGGAGCGCGTGGCGCTGCTGGACAACTTCTCGTGGGGCAACCCCGAGGTGCCGGAGCGGCTGGGCGCGCTGGTGCGCGCGGCGCGGGCCTGCCACGACTACTCGCTGCATTACGGCACGCCGTTTATATCGGGCAAGGACAGCCTCTACAACGAATACGAGAGCGGCGGCAGGACCATCGTCATCCCGCATTCGCTGCTCATAAGCGCGATCGCGGTTATGCCGGACGTGAAGAAGGCGCTGACGATGGATTTCAAAAACGAGGGCAACCTCATCTACGTCGTCGGCATGACGCGCGACGAGATGGGCGGCTCGCACTACTACCGCATTCGCGGCGAGGTCGGCGCGAACGTTCCGAAACTCTACGACGACTCGAAGACGATCATGGATAAACTCGCGCACGCGATCGAGCGCGGGCGGGTGGCCTCCTGCCACGACTGCTCCGAGGGCGGGCTGGCGGTGGCCGTGGCCGAGATGGCGTTCGCCGGCGGACTCGGCGCGCTGGTCGATCTGGGCAAGGCGCCGGTGGATTTCGAGGCGGGCCGCGCCGACAAGGTGTTGTTCTCCGAATCCAACACGCGCTTTATCTGCGAGGTCGCGGCCGACGACGCGGCGGAGTTCGAGATGCTGCTCAAGGGCGTGCCGGTCGCGCTGGTGGGCGAAGTCGTGCCCGACGGGCGCGTGGTAATCGAGTACGGCGGCGCAAAGGTCGTCAACGAAAAAATCGCCGTGCTCAAAGAGGCATGGCAGGCGCCCCTGCGCTGGTAGCGCGTGTCCTTGACATGCGAGCCGAAATTGGGAAAATGGCTTGTCTTTTTGAGGTTTTGTCGATATGAAAGTCGAGTGTCGCTGTCCGAAGTGCGAGACGATCTATGTCATCGACGAAGTACGCCTCGGGCGCAGGGCGCATTGCGCGCGCTGCGGCGAGAAGTTCGTGCTGCGATCGATAACGCGCAAGGTCAGCCCGCCGCCCGCCTCGCAGACCGACGCGGTCAAGGCCGAAGTCAAAAAGGCCCCGCCGAAATTCCTCGCCGACCCGCTCGTCATCAAGGTCCTCGATATGTACAGCGACCAACTTGCGCTGGAGTCCGACGAGAAACTGCTCAACTTCGTTTCGGTCGCCGACGATCCCGAAGACGTGCGCGCGGGGCTGTTGCTGACGACCAGGCGCGCGGTGTTTTTCGACCAGAAGCAGGACTTCGCGATAAAACTCGGCGGCGTAACCTCGGCGTGCGTGGTCCTGCCGTCGATGTGCGCGCCGGAATACATGGCGGGACTGACGGTCTTCGGCAGGAGCGCCGACGATTCGGCGGTCCGCGTTCAGATTAACGACAACCTCTTT
>JAUWEX010000128.1 GCA_030607235.1 Planctomycetota bacterium
ACAGCAAAGTTATGGTTGTTATGTGCTTTTGTGACAGCAGATAACTGTCGCACAAACCCGATGACTAACAACGCTATGAAGGCAGATATCACATGCCAAACACTCATTTGCATGCTCCTTTCAAATGCATTACATGCCGTATCTTATTTCATATCAAAGTTCTCCGCAAGAACTAAGTAGAGCACGTTAGTTTCAGGCCGGTGTGCTTGATTGTTGTTCGCTTGTCTGTGCCGGTTGCCTGTGATACAATCCCGCCCATGATTAAGCGCAGAAAATCCCGCAAAATCTTCATCGGCGACGTCCCCGTAGGCGGCGGCTCGCCGGTTACGGTGCAGTCGATGACCAAGACCCACACCGAAGACGTCGCCGCGACCGTCCGACAGGCCCGCAGCCTGGCCCGCGCCGGCTGCCACATCATCCGCGTGGCCGTCCCCGACCTCAGGGCCGCCCGCGCCATCGCCGCTATCGTGCCGCGGATACCGATTCCGCTGGTTGCCGACATCCACTTCAGCGCCGAACTCGCGCTCGAAGCGATAAAATCGGGTTGCCACGCCGTTCGGATAAATCCGGGCAACATGCGCAACTGGCGCGACGTGCGCCGCGTCGTCGCCGCGGCCAAAAAAGCCGACATCCCCATCCGCATCGGCGTAAACTCCGGCTCGATTCGCCCGCGCAAGGGCTGGGAGGTCTCCTCGAAGCGCGGCGACATGGTTACGCTCATGGTCGATACGGTATTGAAGTATTGCGAGCGATTTGAAAAAAAATATGGCTTCGGCGACATCAAAATTTCGCTCAAGACCGCCGACGCCGTCGAGACGATGGCGTGCTGCCGGCGCATCGCGACGCGCTGCGACTACCCGCTGCATCTGGGGCTGACCTCGGCGGGGCCGGTCGAGGACTCCGAGGTGAAATCTTCGATCGTAATCGGCGGGCTGCTCTCCGAGGGCCTCGGCGACACGATCCGCGTCTCGTCGACGGGCCGCCCGCTCGACGAGGTCCGCATCGGCCACCGGATTCTGGGCGCGCTGGGGCTGGAGCGCCGCGGGCTGGAGGTGCACTCCTGCCCGACGTGCGGGCGCTGCGAGGTGGACCTGGAGAAGATCGTGCGGGCCGTAAAAAAAGCGACCGCCCACATCGACCGCGACATCACGGTAGCGGTGATGGGCTGCGTGGTCAACGGTCCGGTCGAGGCCGCACAGGCCGAAATCGGCGTAGCCTGCGGCAGGGGCTGGGGCTGGCTGTTTCGCAGGGGCAAAAAAATCCGCCGCGTGCCCGTCGACGCCATAGCCGAGAGCCTGGTGAAATATATCGAAAGCATGTGAATTCACGGGCCGTTTTCGTAACCGCGACCGCCTCGAAACCCGGTTGTCTTTCACGATGAAACGGGTCCGTTCTGTTTGACGGCAATTAGTGCTTGACAAGCGCGGGATGCCGCATTAAAATCCCGCGCTTTTTGAGAGAGAAAATGCGTTCCGGCTTCGGGCGCATGGATTTTTTTACAAGGACTTTTCAAGTGGCTGTACCCAAAAGAAGACATTCCAAGGCGCGCAAAAACAAGCGTCGCGCGCACGACGCGATTAACGCGCCGGGCCTTGCGACGTGTGTACGTTGCGGCCAGCGCAAGATTCCGCACACCGTATGCGAAAACTGCGGTTATTACCGCGGAGTATCCATCATCGACAAAGAAGGTGCGTAATGCGAGTCGCCGTGGACGGAATGGGAGGCGACTACGCTCCTGACGCGATAGTCAAAGGCTGCCTTTCGGTTTTTGAGCAAACCGACGATATCGAAATAAAACTCGTCGGCCGTAGCGCCGATCTGAACGAGTCGGTTTGCCGCGTATCCGGCAGGTCCGCCGAGGACTTCGCCCCGCGACTGACTATCGTACACGCCGAAGACGTCGTTACGATGAACGACAAGCCCTCTATCGCCCTGCGCAAGAAAAAAGACAACTCCATCACCCGTAGCGTCAGGCTGCTGGCGGACAAGGAAGTCGACGCCGTAATCAGCGCGGGCAACACCGCCGCGCTGGTGGGGGTCTCCTCCTACGTTATCGGCATGATCAAAGGCGCCAAGCGCCCGGGGGTGGCGGTTCCGCTGCCCGCGCGCGGAGGCAGCTGCACGATTATCGACCTCGGCGCCAACATCGCCTGCAAGGCGCAGCACCTCTATCAGTACGGGATCATGGCCTCGGCGTACAGCGAGAGGATTCTGGGCGTCGAAAACCCTCGCGTCGGCCTGATCAACATCGGCACCGAAGACAGCAAAGGCATCGACATGATCGTCGAGGCCAACAAACTCCTCAAGGCCTCGGACCTCAACTACGTCGGCTACGTCGAAGGCCACGAGATATTCCTCGGCGGTTGCGACGTCGCGGTCTGCGAGGGCTTTCTGGGCAACACCCTGCTCAAGGCCATCGAAGGGTTCTCGACCAACTTCATCCACACGGTCATCGACGAGATCAAAAAAATGTTCGCCGGCGACGCCGAACGACAGGCCGCCGCGCTGAGCAATTTCAAAAAACGCACCGACTGGAAGGATTACGGCGGCGCGCCGCTGTTGGGACTGGACGGAGTGGTCATTTTGGCGCACGGCAAATCCAACGACGTAGCCGTGGCGAATTCAATCATTCGCGCCGACCAACTGGCCAAGAGCGGGCTAAACGAATACCTGCTTGCACGACTTGCTTGATCGAAACGAGAAATTACAGGGGAAACGGTCTATGCCGCAAAACAAAAAAATTGGCATCGTCGGGACAGGCTCTTACCTGCCCGAGAAGATACTGGATAACAAGTATTTCGAAAATATCGTAGACACCAGCGACGACTGGATATACACCCGCACCGGCATCAGAGAAAGGCGCATGATCGAGCCGGGCACGGCCGTCAGCGATCTCTCGCTGGAGGCCTCCAAAAGAGCGCTCGACATGGCCGGCCTCAAGCCCAAAGACATCGATCTGATAGTCGTGGGCACGATCACCCCCGACTACAGCTTTCCCAGCGCCGCCTGCATATTGCAGCACAAACTGGGCTGCCGCAAAATCGCGGCCTTCGACATCAGCGCGGCCTGCTCGGGCTTCGTCGACGCGCTTTCCATCGGGACAAAGTATTTAGCCGACGACGATTACAAGGTGGTATTGGCGATCGGAGCCGAAATCCTTACGAACATAACCGACTACCAGGCACGCAGCAATTGCATCCTCTTCGGCGACGGAGCCGGGGCCGCCGTGTTGCACGCCGACGCGCCGGGCATGCACATACTCAACACGGTCATGGGCTCCGACGGCAGCAGAAGCGAATTTATGATACTGCCCTCGTCGGGTTCGGCCAACCCCGTTACCGCCGAGACGGTCGCCAATCGCGAACACCTCATGGTAATCCTCGGCCGCGACGTCTACAAAACCGCCGTCCACCGCGTCGGACAGGTCGTCCGCGACGTCTGCGAGAAAAACGGCGACACCATCGAAGACCTCGCGCTCATTATTCCGCACCAAATGAATATGCGCATTATCGAAGGGGCTTCCAAACGTCTCGGAACGCCTCTCGAAAAATGGTTCACCAACATCGAAAAATACGGAAACACCTCCGCCGCTACGATCCCCATCGCGCTCGACGAAGTCATCCGCGGCGGGCTTGTGAAGAAAGACGACTTGGTGGCCATGACCGCCTTCGGCGGCGGCATCACCTGGGCCGGCGGACTTTTGAGGATATGATATGCCTAAAACCGCAATGATATGCCCCGGACAGGGCGCACAAAAAGTCGGTATGGGCAAGGAACTGTGCATGCGCAGCGCCGCGGCCCGCGGCGTCTTCGACCGCGCCGCGCACGCGCTTGGCTTCGACATCGCCAAACTCTGTTTCGACGGTCCCGACGAAAAACTCAACAAAACCGACATCGCCCAACCCGCCATTCTCACCGTAACGATGGCCTCGATAGCGGCGATGAAGGAAAGCGGCGATATCAAGACCGACAAGATCGCCTTCAGCGCCGGACTGAGCCTGGGCGAATACTCCGCCCTGTGTTTCGCCGGAGCGATAGAACTCGAAGACGCCGTAAGACTCGTGCGCAACCGCGGCCAGTACATGCAGCAGGCCTGCGACGAGCAGCCCGGCGCGATGCTCAGTCTGATGGGCGCCGACGTGGAGACGGCGCAGCGCATCTGCGAGAAATCCTCCGAGTCCGGCCGCATCGGAATCGCCAACCTCAACTGCCCCGGGCAGGTCGTCATATCCGGCGAAGTCGCCGCGATAGACGAGGCCGAAAAAATCGCCGCGGAATTCGGCGCCAAACGCGCCATACGCCTCAAGGTCGCCGGAGCGTTCCACTCCGCGCTCATGCAGGGCGCCGGCGACAAACTCGCGCGCGACCTGGCGCAGGTAGACTTCAAGGTCCCGCGCGTTCCGACCCTGGCCAACGCAGCCGGACAGCCGCACCCCGACTCCGCCGACGGCATCCGCGAGAACCTGCGCCGACAGGTCAGCGGCTCGGTCTACTGGGAAAAATGCGTGCGCTGGATACAAGACAAGGGCGTAACGAACTTCGTAGAACCCGCACCCGGCAGCGTACTGGGCGGGTTGATGAAAAAAATCGACGCCTCGGCCGTCGTTACCGCAGGCCCGGCGTAACAGCGGGGGAAAAAGCATGATTGACCTTAAAGATAAAGTTGCTATAGTTACCGGTGCAGGCCGCGGTATCGGTCGCGACATCGCGCTGGCGCTCAACAAAGCGGGCGCGACGATCGTCGCGGCGGACTACGTCGAAGAAGGCGTCAAGGCGCTGGCCGACGAGATCGCCGCCGCCGGCGGCAAGGCCATGCACGTTACCGTGGACGTAAGCGACGCCGAACAGTGCGGCGCGCTCGTCAAAAA
>JAUWEX010000074.1 GCA_030607235.1 Planctomycetota bacterium
GCGCGTGCCGAAAAAGGTCGTCTTCATCAAGTGCGTCGGCTCCCGCGACAACTCCAAGGGCATATCGTACTGCTCGAAAATATGCTGCATGTACACCGCCAAGCACGCCATGCTTTACAAGCACAACGTCCACGACGGCAAGGCCTACGTCTTCTACATGGACATCCGCGCGGGCGGCAAAAATTACGACGAATTCGTCCGCCGCGCCATCGAAGAAGACGGCGCGATTTACTGCCGCGGGCGCGTCTCGAAAATCTACCGGCACGGCGACAAACTCATCGTCAAGGGCGCCGACACGCTCAGCGGCACGGTGATGGACATCGAAGCCGACATGGTCGTCCTCGCCACGGCCGTCATACCGCAGCCCGCCGCCGACAAACTCGCCCAGACGCTCAACATCTCCTACGACCAGTACAACTTCTTCAGCGAGGCGCACCCTAAACTGCGCCCCGTCGAGACCAACACCGCCGGGATATTCCTCGCCGGAGCCTGCCAGGCCCCCAAGGACATACCCGAAGCCGTAGCCCAGGCCGGTGGCGCGGCGGCCAAAGTGCTGGGGCTGTTCTCCTCGGAGGAACTCGAACGCGAGCCGGTCGTCGCGAACGTAAATGAAACGACCTGTGTCGGGTGCTGGTACTGCTACACGGTCTGCCCCTACAAGGCGATCGAGAAAAAGGACATCCGCGACCGCCACGGCGAACTCCTCCGCCAGGTTGCGCACGTCAACGAAGGCCTCTGCGCCGGATGCGGGCTGTGCAACGCTATCTGCCCCTCCGACAGCATCGAACTGGCCGGATTTAACGACGAACAGATATACGCCGAGATCGGCGCGACCGAAGACGAAGAAAATCAGGCAACCCAATGACGCAGGAAAAGAAACAAGCGATGGCAGACAATTTCGAACCGAAAATCACCGCCTTCGTGTGCAACTGGTGCACCTACGCGGGCGCGGACCTGGCGGGCACGACGCGGCTGAAGTACGCCGGCAACGTGCGCGTAATCAAACTGCCCTGCACCGGCCGCATCGACTTTATGTTCCTCGTTCGCGCCTTCGAACAGGGCGCCGACGGAATCATGGTCTCGGGCTGCCACCCCGGCGATTGCCACTACAACGAAGGCAACTACTACGCGCGCCGCCGCTGGCGCGTCTTCCGCGACCTGCTCGACTTCCTGGGCGTCGAACACGACCGCGTAACCTTCTCGTGGGTCTCGGCCGCCGAAGGCAACAAGTGGGCCGCGCTCGTCAACGAAGTTACCCAAAAAGTGCGCGCGCTGGGGCCGTTCGATAATTACAAAAAAATGATGCGCGCCTCGAAATTCGGCCCGCAAAAAACCGCATAGCGAATTGCCATGAACGAACTGATAACGAAAACAAAACAGATGCTGCACGACGGCGAAGTCGGCGTGGTCATCGGCTACGAGCGCAAAAACGGGCGCACCGTTGCGACGCCGCTCTTCGCGCGAAATCCCGAGGAGGCCGAGCGCCTGATTTTCGACTCGACCTGCCACACCAACCTCGCGGTCTACCTCACGCGCGAGGATCACGCGAACCTCGGCCGCCCTGCAATAGTGGCCAAAGACGCCGACATGCGCGCGGTCATCGCGCTGGTGCAGGAAGGCCAGGTCGAGGCCGACGGGGTCGTGCTGCTGAGCGTCTCGTGCGACGAGATGGGCGCGGCGAACGCGCCCTGCCGCTTCAACGGCGCGATGAGCGTAGCCGAGGCGGCGAAGTGGCTGGCCAAGAAGTACCCCGACAAGAAAATCGCGCCGGACAAGATGGCCCTCGTCGACAAACTCGAAGCGATGAACGAGCGGGAGCGCTGGGATTTCTGGCAAAACGAATTCAGCCGCTGCATACGCTGCTACGCGTGCCGTCAGGTCTGCCCGCTGTGCTACTGCCGCCAGTGCATCGTCGAGAAAAACCAGCCCCAGTGGGTCATGCCGGGCATCCATCCGGCGGGGGCGACGGCGTGGAACATCACGCGCGCGTTCCACCTCGCCGGGCGCTGCATCGACTGCGGCGAGTGCGAAAGGGTCTGCCCGATGGACATCCCGCTGACCGCGCTCAACCGCAAACTCGCCAGCACCGTCGCGGAGCACTTCGACTACGCGCCGGGCTTCGATCCCGAAGCCAAGCCCGTGATGGCGAATTTCAAACACGACGACAAACAGGAGTTTTTCAAATAACCATGTCCGAAAAGAAACATACGATTCCGCCGACTACGCTGGCGCTCCTGATTGCAGCGGGCCTGCTGGCGTGGACGGCTGTGCTGCTGTACAAGACGCTGTACCCGGGCAAGACCGAGTACGAAAAGCGACTCGAATCCACCGTCGATTTCATGGTCGGCAAACAGGCGGCCGATCTCGACGAGGCCAAGCGCATTCTCGCGGAGGCCGACGAACTGCTGCGCATCCCGAACAGCAACCAGCGCGAATACCACCTGATCCTGGGGTGGCTCGCGGAATACCACGGCGGCGAATTGAACCAGGCGCAAAAAGACGAACTGGTCAACAAAAAAGGCGGCACGCGGATCACAACCTGGGAGGCGGTCAAGACGGACGCGATCCTCAGGGCATACACGATCATGCACCGGTCTGTCGGCGCAACGCCGCCGGACATAACACAGGTCGGCAGGGAAATGAAAGAAGAACTGGAGCGAATTGAAAAAGCCAACAACAGTGAATTCAACGCGAAACTGGACGCGTTGCGCAAGGGTCTTGGCGAGGGCGGCGGGGTTTCGCTGGACGAAGTCAACGCCTTCCTCGCCGACGAAGCCGCCGAGCGCGCCAGGCACACGACGCTGATGAGCATGACCATCAGCGTGCCGTACCTGATCGACATGCTCAACGACGACAGCGAAAAGAAGCGGACGCTCGTTTACGACGCGATACTGCGCATCATCGCGCTGGCGGAATCCGCCGACAGCACGATAACCGAGCCGACCGACAAGCAGATCGCCGAGGTCCGCGCCCTGTTCACCTACGACCCCAAGGCGGCCCCCGAAGAGCGCAGGGCCGCGATCGCGCAAATCCGAAAGTGGACCGAAACGGGAATCAACAAGAACCTGTATCCAAGATAATACGGAGTTTTCTGTGCAAACCAGAGGCATCAGCAAAAAGAATTTCGACCGCCTGCCCGAAGTCCTTGCCAGGGCCGGGCGTACCGTCATCGCGCCGGTCAGAAACGGCGAGGTCGTAGCCTTCGCCGCCGTCGGCCCCGATACGGCGATTTGCCTGGACGAAATCAACACGCGGCTTTCGCTCAAGGAATTTTTCTTTCCCCGCACCGAGCCGCTGCTCACCTTCCGCCGCACCGAAAACGGAATCGAGATGAGCGATCCCGCCCCGACACAGGGCGAGACGATCGTCATCGGCGCGCGCGGCTGCGACGCGGCGGCGCTGCCGGCGCTGGACGCGCTGTTCAACTGGGACTTCCGCGACGAGGCGTACAACCGCAGACGCGAAAATACGACGGTGATCTCAATCGCCTGCAACGACTGCGACGCGTGCTGTTTCTGCACGTCGGTCGGCGGCAGCCCCCACAACACCGCAGGCAGCGACATCATGCTCAGCGAAACGCGCGACGGCGGATACCTCGTCGAGATACTGACGCAAAAAGGCGAGGCCCTCGCGGACGAACTCGCGGACCTGCTTTCGGAGGCGCCGGGCGAGGCGCTGCCCTACGCGGAGGTGCCGGTGAAATTCGACGCGCAAAAAGTCAGGCGCGCGCTCGAAGAAAATTTCGACAGCCCGCTGTGGGCCGAACTCGCGCGCACATGCCTGAGTTGCGGCTGCTGCACTTACGTCTGTCCGAACTGCCACTGTTTCGACATGCAGGACGAGGCGGGCAAGTCCGGCGGCGCACGGATCCGGATGTGGGATTCGTGCCAATTCCCGCTGTTCACCAAGCACACCTCCGGCCACAACCCGCGCCCGACGCAGGCCAGCCGCTGGCGGCAGCGGATTCAGCACAAGTTCAATTACTACCCGCAGAAATTCGACTGCGTCTCGTGCGTAGGCTGCGGGCGCTGTATCCGGCTCTGCCCCGTCGGCATCGACATCTCCGAACACCTTGCGCGGATTGAAAACGAGGCCCCCGAACGGCCCGCCGACCACCCGAACGACAATTACTGACAGCGAATTGATATGCCAGAAATGAACGCAAAAAACGAATCCGGCGGAAACATCTACCGCCCGTACATGATGCGCGTCGTCGACATCCGCGACGAAGCGCCGGGCGTGCGCACGCTGCGGCTGGAGTTCCTCGACGAGGCGCAGGCAGCCGCGTTTCGCTTTGAGGCCGGGCAGTTCGGCCTGTACTCGATCTTCGGCGAGGGCGAATGCGCCTTCTGCATCGCGTCGCCGCCGACCCGCCGGGGCTATATCGAGTGTACCTTCCGCGAGGCCGGCCGCGTAACGCGCGCGCTCATGCGCGTGGAGATCGGCGAGACCATTGGCTTTCGCGGGCCGTACGGCAACGTGTTTCCGGTAGACGAGTGGCGCGGCAGGAACCTGCTGTTCGTCGCCGGAGGAATCGCGCTGCCGCCGATGCGCTGCGTTATCTGGAACTGCCTCGACCGGCGCGAGGAGTTCGGCGACGTAACGATCGTCTACGGTGCGCGCACGGTGGACGACCTCGTCTACAAGCACGAACTCAAAGAATGGGCCGAGAGGCCGGACGTCAACCTCATCACGACGGTCGACCCCGGCGGCGAGACGCCGGACTGGCGCGGCAAGGTGGGCTTCGTGCCGACGGTTCTGGATCAGGCGGGCGTGTCGCCGGACAACGCCGTGGCCGTGGTCTGCGGGCCGCCTATCATGATTAAGTTCACGATACCGGTGCTCGAAAAGGCGGGATTCGCGCCGCAAAACATCTACACGACGCTGGAAAACCGCATGAAGTGCGGGCTGGGCAAGTGCGGCCGCTGCAACGTGGGCGCGGTTTACGTCTGCAAGGAGGGGCCGGTGTTCCGCCTCGACGAGTTGCGCGCGCTCCCCGACGAGTATTAACGGACAGTACCCGCTCTCAAGCAGGCAGTCCGCCTCAGGCGGACTGCACCCAAGCGTGGAGTAACCACATATTCCAATAATAATATGAAGGGATTACTTGCTTTGAAGGCGGTCCGTTCAGTGATAACAGCAACTATAAGGAAGTTTTTTTCTTGCACATCGGGGCTTTTGCTGATATATTTTCGCGCTCGGGGCGATTAGCTCAGTTGGTTAGAGCACTAGCTCGACAAGCTAGGGGTCGCTGGTTCGAGTCCAGCATCGCCCACCATGATTACGACAGGCGACTTATCGGTCGCCTTTTCTTTTTGCCGCACGAAACAAGCCGAACCCGCATAGCGGATCCGGCTTGTTTTTTCGTTACGTCTTACGCCCGAATTATTCGTCGGAGCCTTCGACTATCATCTTGATCGCATTGATCTTTTCCGGGCACTCGCGGGCGCAGATTCCGCAACCCTTGCAATAGCGATAGTCGATGCCGGCAATCTTGCCGTCTTCGTCGACTAATATCGAGGAGTCGGGGCAGAGGTAGAAACACCGCAGACAGTTGATGCACTTGTCGGCGTCCCAGATGGGCTTCATCGAGCGCCAGGAGCCTGTTTCATAGTAGACGCTGTTGCCCGGCTCGAAAATCATCCCCGCCATGGACTGCTCTTTCCAGTCGTGTAGTTCGGTGTAATATTTTTTCTTTGCTTCTATGTTTTTGTCTTCGTTTTTCTTGTCGGTCATGGTGTTCTCCGGGTTATCGCGTCATGCGACTTCGTCGTAGGCGCGTTTGATGGCTTTGATGTTGCCCTGGATCATTTCGGGTTTGAGTTTTTTGCCGAATTTTTTCTCGAATCCTTTCAGGATACTGTCGAGGCCGACGACGTCGCCGGCGACCCTGGCCAGCGCGCCCATCATCGGCGTGTTGGGCATGTTGCGGCCGAGCTCCTCGCGGGAAATCGCGCCTGCGTCAAGCGTATATATCTTGACGTTTTTGTTGGATATTTTTTCGCGTATCACGTCGACGCTGTGTTGGGTGTTGACGAGCAGCACGCCGTCGTCGGCCAGTCCTTCGCATACGTCCACGATCGCCATGAGGGTTTCGTCGAGAACCACGACGACGTCGGGATTGTAGATCGAACTGTGCGAGGTGATGACTTCGTCGCCGATGCGGGTGTAACCCAGCACCGGCGCGCCCATTCTTTCGGGGCCGTATTCGGGGAAGCCCTGGCTGAATTTTCCTTCGTCGATGGCTATCTGCGCTACGAGTACCGCGGCTGTTTTCGCGCCCTGCCCTCCGCGCGCATGCCAGCGAATTTCTTTGTACGGTTTTTGCATTGGATGCCTTTCACTAAGTGCACTAAGTGTGTGATTATCCGATGAAAAAATCTAACGGCCGCAAATATACATCACGTTTCGCTTCTGTCAAGCGATTTTCGCGCCTCCGCCAC
>JAUWEX010000100.1 GCA_030607235.1 Planctomycetota bacterium
GCGTCCGGGCTTCTTCTTGCGGCAAAAGTCCACTCCTTCGAGTTTGGTTTTTCGTATATCAGAATTTCAGGCCGCCCTCGCGCGCGCCTTCGGCGAATGCCTTGACCCTGCCGTGAAATTTACGGCCTGCGCGGTCGAACACGACCTTTTCGATGCCTTTTTCAAGGACCAGCGCACCGAAGCGCTTGCCCATTTCCCGCGCCGTTTCGACGCTGCGCTTGCCCGCCATCTCTTCGCGAATATCTTTTTTGGTCGTGGTCATGCTGACCAGCGTGTGTCCCTGATAGTCGTCGATTATCTGGCAATGAATGTGCTTGTTCGAGCGGTACAACGCCAGGCGCGGCCTTTCGGGCGTACCGACTACCGTTTTTCTCACGTGCAACCGACGCCTGAGTAGCCGGTTGGCTTTGTATTTTTGCGGGTTCACTGTGCTAACTGTCCTATATTGTTAATCGGAACTTCCGAAGGCCTTGCCGGCCTTACGATGGATCGTTTCGCCATCGTACGAAACGCCCTTGGCATTGTAAGGCTCGGGGGGGCGGATCGCACGGATGGCCGCGGCAAACTGGCCGACCTTCTGTTTGTCGATGCCCTTGATGACCACGGTCGTGGCGGTCGGACACTCAACCGAAAGCCCTTCCGGAATCTGCTTGATGACCGGGTGGCTGAAGCCTATGTTGAGTACGAGACCGTCGCCCTGGACTTTGGCGTTATATCCAACCCCACTGATAACAAGGCGCTTATCGTAGCCGTTGACTACGCCCTCGACCATGTTGTTGATGAGGGAACGGGCCATGCCGTGCAGCGATCTCTGCTTGGGATCGTCGCTGGAGCGGGTTATCTCAAGACCGCTCTCGCCCTGGTCGACCGAGATGCCCTGGGGCAGAGTGAAACTGAGTTCGCCCCTGGGCCCTTTAACGGATACCTGGTTGCCTTCTATCGCTACGTTTATTCCCTGCGGAATAACAACCGGCTTTTTTCCTACGCGTGACATCTGATGAAGCCTCTAAAAATCTACCACACAGTACAAAGCAATTCTCCACCAACACGAGCATCGCGACATTCGCGATCACTCATAACACCTTTGGAGGTCGTCATAATAGCGGTACCACGACCGCCTTTTACCTGCCTGATTTCGTTAGCCGCCTTGTAAACTCGGCACCCGGGCTTGCTCTCGCGCTTAATGCTGTTAATCACGTATTCCTTATCGGGACCGTACTTCAGCGCAATAACCAGTTTGCCTTGATTCTTGTATGGAATCTGCTCATAACCGGTTATGAAGCCCTCGCGCAGGAGAACCTCGGTGATTCCCCTGACGACTTTGGAACTAAACACCTCAACGTCGCTACGCCTGATGCGATTAGCGTTTCTGATGCGTGTAAGCATATCGGCAATTGGGTCAGTGTGACTCATTGGTTACCTCGACTAACCTTATGCATTTACCAGGAAGCTTTCTTCATCCCGGGAATCTCGCCCAGGTGTGCCAATTTACGCAGACAAAGACGGCAGATGCCGAATTTGCGATAATACGCCCGGGAGCGACCGCACAACTCACAGCGGTTGTACCTCCGAACCTTAAACTTGGGTTCTCGCTTCTGTTTGGCAATTAGTGCTTTTCTGGCCAACTTAAAACTCCGCGATGATTACTTTGCGAAAGGCATTCCCAGAAGAGTCAGCAACTCAATCGCCTCTTCGTCGGTATGCGCTGTCGTTACAATCGTAATATCCATTCCCTGAATAAACTCCAGTTTATCCAGACTTATCTCGGGAAAAATGACCTGCTCGGTAACGCCCATGCTGCAGTTGCCGCGTCCGTCGAACGATTTAGTGTTCAATCCCCTGAAGTCCTTGATACGGGGTATGGCTATGCTGATGAGCCTGTCAAGGAATTCGTACATCATCTTGCTGCGCAACGTTACCGAGACTCCGACGGGGTCGCCGATGCGAAGCCGGAAGTTCGATACCGCCTTGCGGGCCTTGCGCAGCACCGGCTTCTGGCCAACGATTATGCCCATGTCCCTCATGGCGTCGTCGAGGCGCTTGGGCGAATCCTTGGACTTGCCAAGCCCCATGTTGAGGTTGACCTTGGTGATCTTGGGCACGGCGTGCAGGTTGCCGTAGCCGAACCGCTTCATCATCGCCGGGACGATCTCCTCGCGATATTTTTCCATCAGTCTGGGAACTGGATTTGTCTGTGCTTCTTTGACCATGTCTTCTTACTTTGTGTCGGGTTTAGTGTTCTATGCCGGCTTGTCGCACTTTTTGCAAACTCGTATGCGTTTGCCGCTAACGGCGTCAGTTTCCATCCGCAATCTCGATGGTTTCTGACACGAGGGACACACAAACATCACGTTGGAGACGTGAACGGGCGCTTCTCTCTGAATGCGACCGCCCTTGGGGTTCTCCTGGCTGCGCCTGATGTGCTTGTATACGTAATTTATGCCTTCGATGATTATCTTGTTCTCACAAGGCATCACCTTGAGTACCTTGCCCTGCTGCCCGGAGAGCGCTCCGCTGCCGCTGATTACGCGAACGATGTCGCCTTTTCGGATCCTTACTTTGCTTTTCTGTCCTGCCGACATCACACTACCTCCGGCGCCAAAGACACTATCTTTACGAAATTCTTGTAGCGCAGTTCCCTTGCCACGGCTCCGAAGATACGGGTGCCCCTGGGATTGCCGTCTTTGTCCACAATCACGCCGGCGTTTTTGTCGAACCGGACATAGGTCCCGTCCGGACGCCTGACTTTGGCCCTGGTGCGCACTATCACGGCCTTCACGACCGATCCTTCCTTAACGTCCGACGAGGGGTCGGCCTTCTTCACCGAGCACACGATGACATCGCCCAGAGTGGCGTAGCGACGGCGCGTACCGCCCAGAACCTTTATGCACATCAAATTCTTTGCGCCGCTGTTGTCTGCCACATCGAGCCGTGTCTGCATCTGTATCATGGTATAATTACCCGTTATTACTCTGTCTGACTTCTCTCAAGAACCTTCACAAGGCGCCATCTTTTGGTCTTGCTGAGCGGACAACAGTTCATAATCTCAACCTTGTCCCCCACGTTGGCTTCGTTATTTTCGTCATGGGCCTTGTATGTCGTTACGCGCTTCATAACCTTGTCGTACATGGGATGTCTCTCGCGCCACTCGATCTCCACCGAGATCGTCTTATCCATAGCGTTGGACGCCACTCGCCCGATTTCGGTTTTTCTTCGTCCTCGTTTACTCATCTGTCTTCTCGCTTGAGGTCTTGAGTTCGGCAAGTTCCTTTGCCCTGATAACCGTGAGCATGCGCGCTATGTCTTTGCGCACGCTACGCAGTCTACCGATTTTCACCGCTTCGTCGATGCCCAATCGGAACTTGCGATTGAAGAGGTCTTCTCGCAGGTTCGCCAGGTCTTCTTGCAATTCGACCAAACTTTTTTTTCTCAAATCGCTGGCCTTCATAACTTCATTCCTCTGGATACGAATTTGGTCTTAACGGGCATCTTATGAGCGACTCGCGCCATAGCCTGTTTGGCGATGTCCTCGGAAACGCCGGCCAATTCGAACATAACCGTTCCGGGCCTTACTACCGCCGCCCAATACTCCACGTCTCCCTTTCCCTTTCCCATTCGTACTTCCGCGGGGTGCGCCGTTACGGGTTTGTGGGGAAAAACGCGAATGTAGAGCTTCCCCTCGCCGCCCAAAAAGTGAGCGACGGCGACACGTCCTGCTTCTATCTGCTTGGCCGAAATCCAACCCGGCTCAGTCGATTGCAACCCATACTGTCCGAAGGCAATGCTGTTACACTTAGTTGCGTTGCCTTTTATTCTTCCACGCTGGGTTTTTCGATACTTTACTCTTTTTGGCATAAGGGGCATTGCGAATGTCCTCCTGGTCGTACTTGCCCAGATAAATCCATACTTTCACGCCTATGATTCCGGCAACCGTTTTTGCCTCCGCCAGGGCGTAGTCTATTCGAGCGTCAAGCGTCTGCAGAGGAATCTTGCCCCTGCTGTCACTGATTTTGCGACTCATCTCAGCACCACCCAGGCGGCCCTTGAGCATGATCTTAATGCCCATCGCTCCGCCGTTCATAGTAGCCTCTATCGCTCGCTTCATCACCCTGCCGAAGGACGCTCTCTTTGCGAGTTGATCGGCGATGCCTTCCGCCACAAGCGTGGCGTCGAGTTCCGGTCGGACTACTTCTCTTATTTTCAATTCAACCGGCCTGCCGCAGGCCTCGGTCAACCATGCGCGCATCTCTTCGATCTTGGCGCCTTTGCGCCCGATGATTACGCCGGGTCTGGCTACTTCGAGCATGATGTGCAGTTCGTCGCCGGGGCGCTCGATATCTATGCGCGAGAGACCGGCATAGCGGTATTCCTTTTTGACGAGTTTCCTGATCTTGAAGTCCTCTATCAACTGCTTGCGATAGTCGGGCTTCTTCGCATACCACCGGGAACGCCAGGGCTCATTTATGCCTATCCGAAATCCTAATGGATGAACTTTCTGTCCCATCTGCTACTCCTCGTCTTTCGTGCTTTTGTCGCCGGTTGTTTCGGTGCTCTTCCGCGTTTCCGCCTCGGGAGCCTGTTCCTCGACCGCTTCAGCCTTCGCTTCTTCGGTCGCTTCTGACTTGTCGGCCACTTTCCTGGCTTCGGGCTTTTGGCCCTTGCTCTCTTTTTCCCTGTCCGATTCCTTCGTCTCCGACTCTGCCAATACCAGGCTCAGGTGACAGGTGCGCTTGTTGATGGGCGTGGCCATACCGCGCGACCTGGGCCGCCAGCGCCTGCGGTTGCCCTTCAGCGGACCCTCGTCGGCACGCACGTCGGATACGTACAATTCCTCGCTGTCAACATTGGGCAGGGCCTTATTGGCCTCCTGCGCGTTGTAATACTCCACGTTCGCGATACACGAACGTATGAGTTTGGTCAGATACTGCGCAGGACGCCTGTGAGTAAACTGAAGAATCTCCAGCGCCTGATTCACGTTCTTGCCCCTGATAAGGTCAACAACCATCTTGCCCTTACGAGACGAGAACGGTGCCCTGGATAGTTTCACACTAAACTGCATGGCTTATCTTTTCTCTTTGCGTCCGCCGTGGCCTCTGAACACCCGCGTCGGCGAAAATTCGCCGAGTTTGTGGCCGACCATCTCTTCGGTAACGAATACTTTGATAAATTTATTGCCGTTGTGCACCAAAAAGGTGTGCCCGACAAACTCCGGTACGATCGTGCAACTTCTGGCCCACGTCTTAACTGGCCCCCTGTCGCCGGTCTCTTCGAGTTTGCGGACCTTCTTGAAGACCTTCTCGTCTACATACGGCCCTTTTTTAATTGAACGTCCCATCTGTTCTCTGGCAAAATTTCAAAAGAAGATGTTATTTTTTCTTACGCCCGCGGACAACCATCCAGCTGCCCGGTTTCTTTTTGTTGCGAGTCTTGCCGCCCTTGGCCGGCCTGCCCTGCGGCGAGCAGGGATGCCTGCCGCCGGAAGAACGGCCTTCTCCGCCAC
>JAUWEX010000219.1 GCA_030607235.1 Planctomycetota bacterium
GGGCGGTTCGGGCAACTGCGTAATGATCCACGGTGAAGCCGGCCTGGGCAAGACACGCATCCTGCGCGAGTTCCGCGCCGCGCATCTTCTCGACGACGTCATATTCCTCTCCGGTTCCGCCTCCGCCAGCCCCGGCGTCTACAACCGCTACTACGCCGACATCGTCAGCCAGTCGCTGGAGGTCATGGGCCGCTTCGGCGAAAAACTCCGCGACGAAAAACTGTGGGAGTGGAGCATCGGCCTGACGCGCCTCTCGCCGACGGCCAGCGAGCGATGGTTCATGGACAACCTCGAACAGGTCATCATGACCGAGCCCGGACAAATGCTGCGCAACATCTGCGACGCGCTCGCAACTCTCACGCAGTACCGCCCCGTGGCCGTCATCGTCGACAACCTGCACCTGGCCGACCGCTTCGGCGCGGAACTTTTTTACCGCCTCGTACGGCTGGCCCAGGACAAGCGGATATTCATCCTCGGCTCCTACCGCGACACGCCCGGCGGCCGCGAGACGCCTTTCAGCCGCGCCGCCGAAGGCCTCAAGCGCGGGGTCGGTTTCGCCGAGCAGCGCCTGAAGCCCCTCTCGCGCAAGGAACTCGACCACCTCGTCGCCTCGATGATGAGCCACTCCTCGGTGGCCCGCGACATGAGCGCCGAGATCGCCAACGTTACCGGCGGCAACCCCCTCTTCGCCGAAGAGATGGTGCGGGCCTTCGCCGACCAGAACATCATCGTCAAGGTCGGCCCGCAGTGGCAACTCGACCGGGAGAAACTCGAAAAGTACGACATGCCCGAGAGCCTCGGCGAGATCGTCATGGAGCGCGCCACCCGCGTCGGCCCCCGGCACAACGAGGTTCTCGCCGCGGCGGCCGTTATCGGCGGCGGCATCGACTACCCCACGCTCCAGGCGCTTACCGGCAAACCCCACATCGATATGTACTACATCCTCGGCGACATCGTCTCGCAGGGGATACTGGCCGAGGCCGACCGCACCCTCTCGGCGGTTTCGCCGCACACCCGCGTTTACAACTTCACCAGCGAATCCGTCCGCGAGCACTTCTACGATACGCTCGACGAAAAGCGACGCCGCAAGTACCACGCCCAGATCGCCCGCATGATCGAAGCGGCCCATCCCGAGGCGCTGGACGCCGTGCTCGACTTGCTGGTGTACCACTACGCCGGCAGCGGCGACGATGCCAAACTGCTGCGCTGTCTGCTGCGCTCCGGCGAACTGGCCGAGAGGGAGGGCGCCTACGAGCGCGCCAACGATTTCCGCGGCCGCGCGCTGGCCCTCTTCGGCGACGACTCCCGCGATCCCATGACAGTCGTGATCCTCTCCGACATGGCGCGGACGAACCTGCTGATGGGCGACATGGAGTCCACCGAAGACTGTCTCGAACGCGTGATCAAACTCTTCCCGCGCGACTGCCCGCACTCCGACATACTCAATCTCGAACTTGGGCGGATGCACATGATTCGCGGCGAACTGGAATCGGCGCTGGAGAACTTCCGCCATGCCGCCGACGATCGGGACGTCGCATCGATAAAAGACGCCTCGCTGCTGCTGTGCCTGGGGATTCACGCGCTCGCCAACGACCTGCACGAAAAGGCCTCCGAATTTTTCATCCGCTCTCTCTCGGTCGCGCGCAAAAACGACGACGAAACCACACTCGTGCGCACCAACGTGATGCATTCCCTGCTGATGTCCCGTCGCGGCAAGGTCGCCGAGGCGGTCAACCGCCTGAGCGCGGCGCTGTCGGGCGCCGAGCGGCTGGACAACCCCGGCCTCAAGATCGAGGTGTTCGCCGGACTGGTCGAGGCGCACCTGCGCGCCGGCAAAGTGGAGCGGGCCAGGGCCTGTTTGCTGCAGGCCGAGGAAAACGCCCCGCAAAACGCCGACCTTCTGGCGACGGTGGCCCTGCGGCTGGCGCAGGCGCGATACAACCTCGAGACCGGACATCTCGACGAGGCGTCCGAGTTCGCCGAAAGCGGCATGAGTATCGCACGCCAGGCGAAATACCGCAGCGGCGCCCTCGACGCCCAGGCGCTGCTGGGCCTCATCGCCATCAAGCGCGACGACCTGCGGCACGGAATCGAGATGTGCCAGCGCGCCCTCTCGACCGCCCGCGCCCTCAACAGCAAACACCGCATGGCCGGCATCGCCTGCACGATGGGCGAGGCCTACATGGCGCGCGGCGAATACGACACGGCGCTGGAGTTCCTCGGTCACAGCCGCCGCATCTACGAAAAACTAAAACTCGAGGGCGAACTCTCGCGGATATTTTTCCTGCTCGGCGAACTCTACTACCGCCGCCGCGACCTCTTCAGCGCGCGCCAGTTTCTCAACCGCACACTCGAAAACGCCACGTTGCAGGACGACTGGCTCCTGATGGGCGAGTCGCACCGCGTACTGGCCAAGGTCTTTCTCGAAGAAGACGACCGCGAGGCGGCGATGATGAATTTCCGCCGCGCCGTCGCATTGCTCGAAAAACACGGCAACCCCATTTTTCTTGCGCGCGTCTGCCAGGACTACGCACTGTTCCTCTCCGAGTCCGACCGGGCCGAGACCGAGAAGGAAGGACTGGCGCTGATGGAGCGCGCGCTTGAACTCTTCGCCAAGGCCGGCGCCGGGCTTCTGGCGCGCAAGGCCGACGTGATGGTCAAAAAATTCCGCCGCAGGCACCGCGACCGCTCGCTTTCGCAGCGCGACGCGATCTCCTTCGACGGCCTGAACAGGCTCAGGGAAGAAGCCGGACAAAAATTCAACGATCTACTTCGCGAGGCAGAGACAAAAATGAACACGGACGGATTTTCCGACAAGGTGCTCGAAGAAGTGCGCGCCAACATCCTTCAGGCTCGCAGCGAACTCTTCAGCCAGATCGACAACCTCAGCCAACAGAACCAGCGCCTCCAGCAGGACATCGATTTCCTGATGGAGGAGAAAAACAACCTCTCGCTGCTGCAGGAAATCAGCCGCACGATAAACTCCGAACTCGACCTCAACCGCCTTATCAGCAAGGTCCTCGACATGGTTATCGAGGTCCTCCAGGCCGAGCGCGGCTTCCTGATCCTGCGCAACAAAGACGGCAAACTCGCCATCCGCACCGCCCGCAACATCGACAAAGACGCCGTCAGCAAGCCCGAATTCAAACTCTCGTTCTCCATCGCCAAGCGCGTCGTCAAAACCGGCGAAGTGATCCTCACCTCCAATGCCCAGGAGGACGCGCGCTTCAAGGACAAGATCTCGGTGCTCGACCTCAAACTCAAAAGCGTGCTCTGCGTCCCGTTCAAATTCAAGGACACGGTTCTGGGCGCGGTTTACGTGGACAACCGCTTCGTCTCCGGCCTGTTCAGCGAAAAAGACCTCGACCTGCTCACCGCCTTCAGCAACCAGGCCGCCATCGCCTTGGAGAACGCGCGCCTCTACGAAGAAAAC
>JAUWEX010000155.1 GCA_030607235.1 Planctomycetota bacterium
GAGGCCGTGGAGCGCGTGGCGGCGGGCAACAGCATCCCGCAGTTGGAAAAGAAGGCGGCGGGCGGCGATATTCAGGCACTCAAAACCCTGTACGGGATATACTCCTCTGACAGGCGCGAGGCTGACCGTGCACTGGCAACACTGAAAAAAATACTTGCCATCGTGCCGGATCAAAAAAAGCACTATGAAGGAGACGAACTGTACTGGGATATTATGAAAAAATCCTCGCAGATGAAGCCAGCCGACGCGGTCCGGCAAATCGAAACGGCAATCGCTGCGGTAAAGTCGCGCGACAAAAACGAGACGCTGCAAATACTGCTGGCTCGCGCGCGGTTTCACGCCGGCGAAAAGGAAAAGGCCGTCGCCGAGATCGCAGGGTTTATCAAAAACCACCCGGAATCGAAATCGCTCGAACTGGCTTACGAAAACATGTTCGTCATGCTGATGTACGCGCAGGACAAGGACAAGGCACTGAAGTTCGGCATGGCACTGCTGTCGAAATTCCCTTACAACCGCAATACGCTGGGCTATCTCAATTCAACCGCAATGAAATGCTACCGGGAAGGCGAATACAAAAAGGCTGAAAACGTTTTTCGCCTCCTCGCCCAATTGTCCCCCGCCAGCGCGGTGGGCACGAGCGGCGACTTCATGCACCGGGCGATGACGAACGGCACGGCGGTGAAAGACCGCGCCGCAGCTCTGCGCGCCGCCAAAAGCGTGCTCTACGTCGTGCCGGACGTGGCGACATTCCTGGCCTACATTTCGGAATGGGACGCAAAATCCTTCTTCCCGGTAATGATCGACCGCGGCACGAGCCTCGACAGGCGGCTGATTACGAAATTCGCGCGCGCCTTCAATCCCGCCCGAATTATCAGGGTTACAAAAAGCGTCAATCAGGAACTGACCGAGGACTTCGTGCGCAAGGCCGTTCTGGCCTCGTTCGACGAGCGAACGTGGTCGGATGTGGAAAAAGCGGGGCCGGACGAATTCAAGGCCTTTTACGCCGCAAACAAACTCGCGCCGCTCGGAATCGTCTGCGCCGACACTAAAGCCCCCGGCCTCCGGGCCGGAGGCGCGGCACTGGCGGCGGGCCACGCGCAACTGATCGATTTCCACTCGACCGGCATGAAAAACGACTCCGAGATCAAATACGAAGACGCCGAAAAAATCCGCCTGGCCCTCATCGGCAAAATCGCGGCGTGGGGCTACACCTACGACGCGCCCTTCGACGAAATCGAATTCGTTACCCTGGCCTGCGACATACCGCTGCAATTCAAAAACATCGACCATCACAAATACTGCACCGACGACCTCATCATCCGCCGCGACAACGATGTGCGCTGGGCGTACTGCGGCAGACTGATGGACTGCGATCTCACGACAAGCGAATACATGGCCATGTGCTCGCTCTTTCTCAAGCCCCGCAACGCGCTGTTCTTCAACGGCTACGGCGGGAGAAAAAATTTCGCTCACTACTCGACCGCTCAGGCCGCCGCGCAGCTGGCGGCGGCGAAAATTTTCAAAGTGAAAAATATCGGCGGCAAAGAGGCCTCGCTGGCCACATGGCAGGCCATGAACAAAGAGTCCAACCAGTACAGCATGGTCTTCATAAACTCCGCAGGCGGAGCCTCGGACTGGATAACCGCCAAAGGCAAGGCCACGACAGCCGACGTGCCCGCCGAAAGCGTACCGGCGATCATACACATGACGCACAGTTTCTCCGCGGCCAACCCGTACAGCGTCAAGACCATCGGCGGCAAGTGGATCAGCGCCGGCGCCTACATCTACTACGGCGCCACCTACGAGCCGTTCATCAGCGCCTTCCGCCAGCCCGGCGAATACGTAACGTCAATCCTGGAAAAAGAGCCGCTGAGCATGGTGTTCAGGAGGCGCTTCGGCAAACCCTTCTGGCGCACGTGGAGACTGGTCTACATCGGCGACCCGCTCAACACGCCCGCCGTCAAGGCTGTTGCGCGCCTGGCCGCGACCGACATCGCCCTGCGCCCCGGCGAAACGGAAGTCGGGAGCGTCGAAAAACTGTTCGCGGACAAGAAAAACGGATAACGTAGCGGTGGAGATCGATTTTCACATACACTCGAACCACTCCTTCGACTCGCGCAGCACGGTCGAGGAAATCCTGCGCCGCGCAAAAAAAATCGGCCTCGACGGCGTGGCGATTGTCGATCACGGCACCGCCGCCGGCGGACTGGAGGCGTTGAGCCTGCCCGAAGAACGGCGCGAAGGGCTTGTGGTTATTCCGGGCATGGAGGTTATGACCGCGTTCGGCGACATCATGGGGCTGTTCGCAACCGGGCCTATCAACACGACCGAGCCGATGGAGGTGATTTTGGAAATGAAGCGTCAGGGCGCGTTGGTAGTGCTGCCGCATCCGTATTTCAGCGAACTGCCCGGCCAGACATATCTGCTGGAATACTTCGACGCAATCGAGTCCTGCAACGGCCGCCACCAGATGGACGGCGGACTAACGGTCGCCGAGGCGCAGAAAAAAATCGAGCGTTTCGCCCGACAACACAACCTCGCCGTACTCGGCGGCAGCGACGCGCACACGATCTCCGAGATCGGCGTGGGCACCACGATCATCGACGCGCAAACCGCTGATGATATCCGCGACGCCATCGAAAAAAAACTCACCACCGTCCGGCACGGCGAACAATTGCGCTTCCGCAAATTCTTTTTCGGCATCTAATTGATGAGCGACCCCGACAAAACGCCCACGCTTGCCGCCCAGATAACCCCGCACGGAATCGGCGGCATCGCCGTCGTCCACCTCGCAGGCCCCGACGCGGCGCAAAATCTCGCGCGCTGTTTCGCAAACAAAAACAAGGCCGCCTGCGCCCCGCCGACCCCCGGAGAAATCCGCTACGGGTTCATCGTCGCACGCGACGGTGCGATTTTGGACGAGGTGCTGGTCGCAGCGACCAGCGCGGGCCGGTACGAAATAAACTGCCACGGCGGCACGGCAACCGTGCGCGGCGTGTTGGCGCTGCTGCGCGAAAACGGTGCGGAAATCGTCGGGCCGGTACGGATGCTGGAGGAGCACGGGTCGCTGCGCGGCAAAAACGCGATCGAGCGCGAGGCGTACGAGTCCATGCTCGGCGCAAAATCGCTCCTCGCCGCACAACACCTCGCCGCACAATCCGAAGGCGCGCTGTCGCGGACGCTACGAGCCGTCATCGGCGACATCGAGGCGAAAAACTACGCCGCCGCGCAGGCAAAAACGCAGCGACTGCTCGAAACCGCGCCCTTCGGGATCGCGCTGGCAAGGCCGCCGCGAGTGGTAATCGCCGGCAAACCCAACGCGGGCAAGTCGTCGCTGCTTAACGCGATACTGAGTTACGAGCGCGCGATCGTCTCCGAGACGCCCGGAACGACGCGCGACATCCTAAGCGGAATAACCCTCATCGACGGCATCGCGTTCGATTTCCACGACACCGCCGGGCTGCGCCGGTCCGATCTGCACCCGGAGATACAAGGCGTGCGGCGCGCCGAGGCGGCGATGGCCGAAGCGGACTGCCTGGTCTACGCGCTGGACGGCTCGCTGGCGGCGGACCAGACCGAAATCACGGCGCTGGCGCAAATGGCGCAAAATCGACGCGTCCTCGCCTGCCTGAACAAAAGCGACCTCGGCACGAACGCGCAAACCGCCGTGCGGCTCGAAGAAATCCTGCCGGAGGCCGAAATCCGCCCGACGAGCTGCGTCAGTGGCACAGGCATCGAGGAACTGCGGCAGGCGATCGCCGCGAAGTGCATACCGACGAGGGATGCCGCACCGGGCGAAGCCCTATTGTTCAACGAAAAACAACTCAGCGTCCTGCTTGGTGCGCGCGACGGCCTGCTCGCGGACCGGCCCGCGGAGGACTTGCCGGCGGCCTTGCGGGGCCTGCTGGAAAGCGAAAGAAATTCTTGACAGGCCCAAAAATGCCGATAACATAGTGCCTCCAAACGGCGCGCTGCACGGCGCGTTGTTGGGATAAAATCCTCGGTAGCTCAATGGCAGAGCGAGCGGCTGTTAACCGCTAGGTTGTAGGTTCGAGTCCTACCCGGGGAGCCAAATATTCCGGTGTACGAACCAAAGAGGAATTTGGTAACTTGTACCAGACCTCGATCGTGCGCCGATTATGAATTTGCACCTTCTTCACCACTTGGCGAAGAAGGTGTTTTTTTTGCGGATTTGTCCCGGACTCCAGCACTTCCTCGAACTCATCCACCATTTTCAGAAGCGTCTCCATGTCGAGCGCAGTCAAATCCACGCCCTTGCGCCTTTCTTCCAATTCGGCACGTTGCGTTTCCAGCGCGGTAATACGATCCTTCAATTCCGCGATCTTCGCGCCGCAGAGTTCCGCCGTCAGCGCGCCGCTTTCAAATGCCTGCAGATATTTCTCAATCGTCTTGTTCACCTTCTCTATCTC
>JAUWEX010000069.1 GCA_030607235.1 Planctomycetota bacterium
GATAATCGGGATAGACTACGGGCGAAGGCGCGTGGGGCTGGCGCTGGGCGACGCGGGAGGGCGCATAGCCGTGCCGCTTGTCGTGATCGACCGCCGCAGTGACCCCGATTGGATCGGAACCATCGCCCGATTTGCTGCGGAACACGAGGCCGTCAAATTCGTCGTCGGACTGCCGCTCCGCACGGATATGAAACACAGCGAAATGGCCGATGAGGCCGTGGCCTTCGGCGAGAGCCTGCGCGAGAAGACCGGCCTGCCGGTAGAGATGTGGGACGAGCGGTTTTCCAGCGCCTGCGCCGAGCGCGCGCTTCTGGACGCCAACGTCTCGCGCGCCAAACGCAAGGCCAAACTCGACAAAGTCGCCGCGCAGGTAATCCTGCAAAGTTACCTCGACACGAAACGCCGGACGGAGACAGACAATGATTGAAAAAACAATTGCGAATCTCGAAAAACACAACTTCCTCGTGCACCGCGTCGCCACCGCCGCCGAGGCGAAGGACAAGGTTCTCGAACTGATACCGCCCGGGGTCACCGTGGGCTTCGGCGGCTCGACCACCGTCGCTCAGGCCGGCATTCACGACGCGCTGCGGGCGGGCGACTACAATCTGTTCGACCCCTACGTGTCGGGGATTGACCCCGAAGAAAACGTGCGCTGTCGCAAGGGCGGTATGCAGGCGGAGTTTTACGTTACCGGTGTCAACGCCGTCAGCGAAGAGGGCGAGTTGTTTTATCTCGACGGGATCGGCAATCGTGTCGGAGCGGTGTCTTGCGGGCCGGGCGCGGTGATCGTGGTTACGAGCACGAAAAAAATCGTACCCGACGAGGCGGCCGCGTGGAAGCGCATCAAGGAGCAGGCCGCGCCGCCCAACGCCAAACGCTTCGGCGCGAAAGTCCCGTGCGTGGAGACGGGCGAATGCTCCGATTGCGAATCGCCCAACCGCATCTGCAACCTCTACCTGCGCATTCATCGCGTGTGGGACAAAAACCGCTTCCACATCATCTTCGTCGACGAGGACCTCGGCTTCTAAAGCAATTTGAGTTTCCGGTTTTCCTCCTTTTTGCGATATTTGGTTTCGACCGCACCGCCGCCGAGGGCGCAGAGGGTTACCCGATGCGGTGTGTGGCGGGCTTGCCCAAATTGTCAGTGGGTAGAAGCGAAGCGCTTCTGTCGCCGAATGGCGACAGACAGCGAGCGTCTTTTGAAATGAGTGGCTACTTCCCTATTTGCTGCGGGGCGTCCTCGTCAGGTGCTGCCTGGCCGGATCGAGGGTCTTGAGTTTGCGGTACAGCGTTCGCAGCGAAATGCCGAGCAGCCGCGCGGCCTTCTCGCGGTTGCCATCGGCGCGTTCCAGTGCCGCGGCGATCAGGCGCCGTTCGTTGTTGGCCAGCGCGAGGTTGTCGGATTCGCGCGTTGTCTTAGCGCTGGCGGTGCGGATGTTGGCGGGGATATCGGCCAGACCGATTCTGTCGGTGGAATTCATCACTACGATACTCTCCAGACAATTGCGCAGTTCGCGCACGTTGCCCAGCCAGTGGTAATCCTCCAGCGCGGACAGCGCCTCGGACTCGATCGATTCGATTTTCTTGCCGTATTCTTCGTTGAGGTCTTTGAGGAACGCGTCGACCAGCAGAGGTATGTCTTCGGCGTGCTCGCGCAGCGGCGGCATGTGAATCGAGACGACCTTTAGCCGGTAGAACAGGTCGTCGCGAAAGAGTCCTTCGCCGACCATTTTTTCGAGGTTGCGGTTAGTCGCCGCGATCAGCCGCACATCAACGTCGATAGTCTCGTTGCTTCCGATGCGCGTGATCTTGCGCTCCTCGATTACGCGCAGGAGTTTTGCCTGCGTCGCCGGGGAAATCTCGCCGATTTCGTCGAGGAACAGCGTGCCCCCGTCGGCGAATTCGAAGCGGCCCTTGCGCGTAGCGATCGCGCCGGTGAAGGCGCCTTTTTCGTGGCCGAAAAGTTCGCTTTCCAGCAAACCTTCGGGCAGCGTGGTACAGTTGAGCGTAACGAACGGCCCGCGCTTGCGGTGGCTGTTGTTGTGGACGGCATGCGCGACGAGTTCTTTGCCGGTACCGGATTCGCCGGTAACGAGGACCGTGGCGTTGGTGGGGCTGATGTGCCGGAGCGCTTCGAAGATGTGGCGTATGGCCGGTGAGTTGCCGATGATCCCGTGCAGGCCGAAGCGCTGGTCGAGTTGCGCGTGTAGCGCGACGTTGTCGCGGGCCAGTTTCTGGCGCTCGGCGGTGCGCGCCACGACGGTGCGCAGTTCGTCGAGGTTGAGCGGCTTGCGCAGGTAGTGCAGCGCGCCCTGTTGCATAGCCTGAACCGCGCTTTCGACGGTGGCGAAGCCGGTGATGACGATGACCTCGCAGTCGGGCGCGGTCTGCTTGGCGTGGCGCAGCACGTCCATGCCGTCGCCGTCTTTGAGCACCAGGTCGGTGATGACGATGTCGGGTCGGCACTCGGTGATGGCCTTGATGCCGGTCTTGGCGGAGTCCGCTTCGATGCATTCGTATCCCGCGCGTTCCAGCGCCTCGGCGGTTACTTCGACGATCGCCTTTTCGTCGTCGATGATGATTACTTTAAGCGGTTTGGTCATCGGGCCTGTCGTTTTCCTCCAGGGGCAGTTTGATACGGAAATTCGTGCCGGTGCCCGGGGTGCTTTCCACGCTTACGCTGCCGCCGTGCGCTTCGATGATTTTTTTCGTCGTCGACAGCCCCAGCCCCGAGCCTTTGCTGCGGGTGGAAAAATACGGCTCGAAGATTTTGCCGATAATCTTCTCCGGGATTCCCGGGCCGGTGTCGAAGATGTCGACGTAGGCCCAGCGGTCTTGCGCGAAGGTTTTGACGAAGATGTCGCCGCCGGTTTCGAGCGCGTTGACGGCGTTGAGCAGGATGTTTAGCAGGGCCTGTTTGATCAGGTTGCGATCCATTTCGACCTGGGGCGGCGGCGAGTCGTAGGTTGTCATCAGGCGGATGCGGTTGGCGGTCGTTTCGGGTCGGACGAAGTCGGCGACTTCTTCGACGACGGCGTTGAGGTCTTCGGATACCTTCTCGAAGACGCTGGTGGAGCGCGCGAAGTGCAGAAATTCGTCCAGAATGTCGCGCAGCCGCCCGGACTCGTTCATCAGCAGGGCTATCTTTTGTTTCAGGCGTCGCTCGCGCGGGCCGTCTTCATCGCGCCACTCTTCGTCGAGCAGTTGCAGGTTCATGTAGATGATGTTGAGCGGATTTTTTATCTCGTGGATGAGTTTGCCGGCGATGAGGGCGATGTCGTCGGTTTGCGCCGGTGTTGTTTTTTCAATCCGTTCCATGACATGATTATGCCGATTCCGCGGGGAGTTTTCAATAAAAAGTCCGCCCCGATTTTGTGCCGGAGCGGACGGTATGCGCTGTGTTTGGCCGTCGGTTGTTATCCGATTTCTTTGGTCAGTTTTTCGATCTGCTCCTCAACGTGTTTCTTGTCCGGGAAGCGCGTATATTCGTCGGCCTTTTTGTACTGCTCCAGTGCTTCCTTCTTTTTGCCTTCGAGTGCGAGCACGTCGCCCAGATGCGAGAGCATCGTCGGCAGGCTTTGCTTGTTGGCGTCTTCTTCGATGAGGGCGATAGCTTTGTTGAAGGTTTCTTTGGCCAGTTTGATGTTGTCGGCTTTGGCCGCCCCGGTGCTTGCCGTTGCGAGTTTGTATTGCGCGCGTCCCAGCGTGTCCAGGATCGAGCCCTTGATGCCCTTTAGACTGGCCAGTTCGTTTTCGTTTTTGGCCGCGATAATGCGGGCTTCGAGCAGTTTGAGCGCCGTTTTTGCGTTTTTGACGGCTTCTGCGAGTGTCTTTCTGTCGGTGAGGTTCTCCGCGGCCAGCCACGCGGCCTGGTTGAGGTAGTTGAGTTTGTTGTTGCCGATGTAGTCGCTGTCGAGTTTGGAGCACAGGATGTACTGGCTGACGGCCTTGTCGTAATCTTCATCCTCTTCGTAGAAGCGCGCGAAATCCTCGTTGTAGCGCGGGTCGAGTTTGATCAGCGCGCCGAAGCAGTCGATTACGGCTTGCCTGGATTCGGGTGATTTTTGTTCTTCGTGGTCCTGCATTAGTGCGACCATGATCTGGTGCCGGGCTGCGGTGAATTCGGGTTTGATCTTGAGACAGTCTTCGAACACCTTTATCGATTTTGCGCGGGATTCCGTGCTGCGCATGTTGAGCAGCGTCATGCCCTTGAGGTAGATGGCGATGAAGTTGCCCGGATTGGCTTTAATTTCGAGGTCGAATTCGCTGCCGGCCTTGGGGAAGTAGCCGCGCATCGCGTAGAACATGCCGGATGCGAGGTGATAGTAGTTGTCGTTGTTTTTGCCTGAGAGTTCGCCGAGCGCTTTTTGCAGGTCCACCGACTCGAAGGCGCGCGTTTTGGCGCTCCGGGAGTTGGGTTCGCTGGGTTTGGCGGGGAAGATTATTTTGCAGCGCAACATGTTGCTGCGGGCGGCGTTGGTTTTGCCGTCGGCAAGATAGGCGCATGCCTTGTAAAAGCGTATCCAGTCCCGCAATCTGACGGCTGAATTGTAGGATTGACTGTCGGCCGTAGCGCGGGCCATTTCCTGGAGGCAGTCGGCGATGTCGTCGGCCCGATCGAACGTAGTGATAGCTTCGCTTATTTTGCCGGCCTTGAACGCGGCCATGCCCATGCCCGCTATCGCCCGCAGGTGAAAGGTGTCGAGCCTGTCGTGCTGGATTTCGGCGTCGAAGTGTTTGATGGCTTCGTCCATGTCGCCCAGCAGGAACGCCCTGAAGCCCTTAGTGTAATCCAGGCCGCTGCTGTCCTTGTCGATCTCTCCCATCAGGTCGTTCATCTTGAGTTCGAGTTCGGTGTCGCTTTGCTTGGCGGCCAGGTAACGCAGCAGGCCGTATGCGTTGATGTAGGTTTTGCGCATTTGCGCGAGTTTCTCCTCGTCGCCCCTGCTTTCCTGTTGTATGGCCGCGCGCATGGCCTTGAGTTTTTCGACGGCCAGATCGTTCTTGCCCTGGTTGACGTACGAGCGGGCCAGGCTGTAAAGAAGGGCGATGGTGCTCTTGCCGATTTCTTCCGTTTTTACGATAAAGGTTTCGTAGGCTTTGTTAGACGTTTCGTTGTCGTTGAGGCGACCGAGTACGCTGATGTAGTAACGGAAAATCACGTTGTCGGTGGGGAACTTCCTGAGGCCTTCTTCGCAGAGTTGCTTGGCCGTGTCGTCGTTGCCGCGGCTCTGGTAGAGGTTGATGAGCGCGCGCCACGATTCGGGGCGGTCGGGGAAGCCGGTCTTGATTTTGGTGTAAATGTCGATGAGTTGTTCGCGGAACTTGCGTTTGTCCGCCGTTTCCTCGGCGAATTTCAGCCGCGCCGAGATCATCTGGGCCTGTGTAAAGAGGCTGATAGGGATTTTCTTGTCGAAGGCGGGCGCGATTCCTTTTTTGATCAGATCGGCCCGGGCCTGCGCTTTTTCGAGGTCCTCTTTTTTGACCATGTAGATTCGCATAAGCGACTGGCTGGCGGGCAGGCATTTGGGGTGCTTCGCCAGCAGCGTATTCCACGCTTCTTCCGCCATGTCGTGCCAGCCTTCTTGGTGCAGGATCGTGGCGCGCATGAAGAGTTCGTAGTCTTTGGCCTTGGTTATACCCATTGCCTGGATGTATTCCTCGGCGGTGAACAGGCTGTTTTCTTCGTTGTCGAACACGTTGTTGAGATGCTTGATCGCCTGTTCCTTGTTGCCGGAGGCCAGCGAGGCGTACGCCGAGAAGATCTCCAGATTCGTTGGCGAGTCTTCGCCTTCGTCGGTGATGCGTTTGATAACCGCGGCGTATTTTTCGTAGGCGAGTTTGCTGTCGCCCGAAAGGAAGGCCGCGTGACCCTGGCCGAGCAGCGAGGCGTTGGTTTCCTTCCCGTCGTCGTCGACCATTGTCTTGAAGGCCTTATTTGCCTTGGCGAGGTTGGGCTTGGGTTGCAGCATGTAGATCATTCCGTAGACACGCTGGACATTTTTGTCGTCTTTGTCGCGCTCGACGACCTTTGCGCAGTATTCGAGCGCCTTTTTGAAATTGCCTTCTCTGTTGTAAAGGTCGGCCAGCATCAGCAGCGACTGCGTGTGGAACGGGTCGATTTCGTAAGCGTTTTCAAAGGCCTCCAATGCCAGTTCTTTATCTGTCTTGGCGGGTTTTTCTTTGTCGTCTTTATTATCGCGGGTGTAATAGGCACGTCCTATAAGGTTGTATGCGGACGATATGATATCTTTGGGCGTGTTGGGCTTTTTTGTCCAATCCATCACCGTCGCCTGAAGATATTTGATAATGTAGTCCGTATTACCGACCATCAATTGAAGGTAGTTTTGCAGCAGGAACCCCCTGTAACCGCCTTTGCCCTTTGATTGTATGATGCCGAGAATTGTGCCGGCTTCCTGAAGGCGTTTTTGCGTCAGATAAAAAGTAACGAGGTCGAGACAGGCCTGGTCGAAGTTGCCTTTTTCCCAGCCGATGGCCTCCTTTAGGTGCTGGACGTATTTGCGCGTATCGCCCTTGCGGCCGTATGCACGCGCCAGCA
>JAUWEX010000011.1 GCA_030607235.1 Planctomycetota bacterium
GGGCAGGTAGACGATATCGCCGGGGCGGACCTCGACGCGGCGCAGGCATTTTTCGAGTTGCCCCTTTTCGAGCAGTTCGCGGAATTCGTCTTTGGTCGTGCCCTCGACCGATCCCAGCACGAGGCTTGCGCCGGGCTGCGCCTCAATGATGTACCACGCCTCGGCCTTGCCGGACTCGCCGTTTTCGCGTTTGCGGGCGTAGTCGTCGTCGGGGTGCACCTGGACGGAGAGGTCGTCGTTGGCGTCGATGTATTTTACGAGCAGCGGAAACCGATCGCGGCATTCCGCGGCCAGTGCGGTGCCGAGGATCTCGGCGGGGTACTGCTCGCAAAGTCGGCGCAGGTTCCACTTTTCCACGAGTCGGCCGTTGGCGACTATGCTGCTATCTTCTCCGTGGTCGGCGATTTCCCAGGATTCGCCGGTTTTGTTTTGCCGCGGGATGTTTTTGCCAAACAGGTCGCGCAGGCGGCTTCCGCCCCACACAGTCTGTTTGAATATCTCTTTGAACCGCAGCGGGTATGCTTCAAAAGTATTCATAATCCGCTTTCAAAAAGGGGAGATTGAATCGAAGGGTAACATTATACTCGTTTTCGCCGAGAGTGCAATGCAGATTGAACCTCGGCGGCAAAAGAGTTCCCCAAAAAAAATGACACCAAAAGCGGCGCGCTTTCGTGTCATTTTTTTAACCGTGCGGGATGCGACAGTGTAAGTGTAGAGGAGATTCCAGCATCTAACGATGTCCGGCAAACGACCTCCCGCACGGGCACGAGTAAAATCGCAAATCATGTGCCAGAGGCTGGATTTTCGCCTTTTAACGTAACCCGATTTGTGGCAAGATGTTGCGTTTGTGGCGGAGGGCGCGCGGAACAAGCGACTGCCTACGTTGCAGCCATCATTGTACGCGATGTATTCAATGTGGGCGCTTGCGGGTGCCGAAAATTGGCAAAAACGTTTTGATTATACGCCTTGAAAGCAGCGCATCAGGTTGAAAAGCCACGTTACGATAAAACATACCCCCAAGGCGGTCAGCGTCTTATTGCTGAAAACACGCTTGAGCGCCGGTGTGAGAGGGCGGTTGCGCAGCAGCGAGTTGGCACTGAGAATCGCGACCAAAACTATCATCGAGAACGCAATTATGCCGAAGGGGTGGGCGTTGAAGGCGCCGACCACGTCCGCGTGGGCCATGTGCGTCATGCTTGTCGTCAGGCCGCAAGCCGGGCAGGGCAAAGCGGTTATGGTTTTGAATGCACAGGGAAGGAGGTGCAGCTGGGAGTGGGTACCGTAGCCGCGGGAGTCGGGCCGGAGCCACAAGGCGGTTGCGATCGCCGCGACGCAGAGCAACAAAAGCGTTGTGGCGAGGAATCGCTCGCTGGTCGAGGTTGCGGCCATGCAGGACTTTTCAGCAGAACGCATCGAGCACCTCAGCGATTGAGCGGAAGGCGCGTGCCCTGATATTGCCGCGCGGGGTTTGCGCTGTCGCGCTCGATGGCGCGAGGACGGCCTGTTTGAAGCCAAGTTTTTCGGCCTCTTTGAGTCGCTGCTCGGCCATCGTAACCCCGCGCAATTCGCCGCCGAGGCCGAGTTCCGCCGCGAAGACGCAGTCGGCGGACAGCGGTTTGGCGCGCACGCTCGACGCGATAGCCATCGCCAGGCTCAGGTCCATTGCCGGCTCGACGGCCTGGATGCCGCCGACGACGCTGGCGAAAATATCGTTGGTGCCCAGCGGCAGCGCGGCGTGTCGCTCGAGGACGGCGATTATCATGGCCATGCGGTTTGAGTCCAGACCGGAAGCGCGGCGCGTGGGCGAGGCGAACGAACTTTTCGAGGCCAGCGCCTGCACCTCGACCAGCAGCGAGCGGCTGCCTTCGATGGTGGCGGCGATGGCGTTGCCGGGCTGGGCGGCGTCGCGCTCGGAGAGGAAGATCGCTGACGGATTAAGCACTTCCTTGAGGCCGTCGCGGGTCATCTCGAAGACGCCGATTTCGTTGGTCGAGCCGTAGCGATTTTTTATCGTGCGCAGGATGCGATACGAGTGGAAGCGGTCGCCCTCGAAGTAGAGGACGCAGTCGACGAGGTGCTCCAGCACTTTAGGCCCGGCGATCGTGCCGTCTTTAGTGATGTGGCCGACGAGAAACAGCCCGCACTCGCGGCGTTTGGCGGTGCAGATCAGTTCCATCGCGCATTGCCGGACCTGGTTGACGGTTCCGGGCGCGGCGGCGAGTTCGTGGCGGTGGATCATCTGGATCGAGTCGACGATGACGAGGTCGGGCGCGATGGTTTCGATATGGGCGGTGATCGCCGCCAGCGAATTTTCGGCTACGACGAAGACGCGCTCCGAGTCGGCGCCGAGGCGCGAGGCGCGCATCCTGGTCTGGCGCATAGATTCCTCGCCGGTTACGTAGAGCACGGTTCTGCCGGAGGCCGCGACGCTCTGGGCGGCCTGGAGCATGAGCGTGGACTTGCCGATGCCCGGTTCGCCGCCGAGCAGGACAACCATGCCCGGCACGAGGCCGCCGCCGAGAACGCGGTCGAGTTCGCCGTTGCCACAGGGTGTGTGTTGCTGCTCGCTGAGCGGTATTTCGGGCAGCGGCACCGGCGGCGAGGTCGCCAGCGACGAGTGCGCGGCGGAGGCGGCGGGTTCGGTTTCGAGGAATTCTTCTTCCATCGTCCCCCATTGGCCGCACTGCACGCAACGCCCGCCCCACTTCGGCGATTGCGCGCCGCAGTTCGTGCACGAGTATATGGTTTTTGGTTTTCCCATTTTGTGTGAAAGATTCGGCGAGAAAAGTCGATAAAAAAAGCACCCTATCCAATCAGTATATCACCAAGTCTTTCATCACCCAAGCCAAAATCCCGGCACTTGCTCGGAACTTTGTGGCAGAACGCGTAAGGAGAAAAATGTGAGCGCGAAGAAAATACTTGTTGTCGACGACAACGAAAGCATTCTTTCTATTCTCAAATACTGGCTGATCGACGCGGGCTACGCGCCGGATACCACACCTCATCCCGCCAAGGCGGTACGAATGGCGCGTGAGGGCGATTACGGCCTGATTATCCTCGACGTGATGATGGAGGAAATGAACGGCATCGAGGTGCTCGAACAACTGCGCGCCGACGAGAGAACCGCCAGTGTGCCGGTTATGATGATTACCGCCCTGTCGCTCCAGCGTTCCTTTAGCGCCGAGACCTTTGAGATGTTCGACGACATCCTGACCAAGCCGTTCCACAAAGAAGAACTGCTCGAAAAAATTGAGCACGCGCTAATGGCTCCCCGGCCGCTGGCGAAATAGCCGGTCCGCCGCGGCGTTTAGGAGCCTGCGGGCGTTGTCGAATTGAACCAGCCCCAGGGCCTCGTCCAGCGTCGCCCAGCGCCAGTCGGCGTGCTCGTCGGAGAGGGTTACGTTTTCGGTCTGCGTTTCGGCCAGGAAGTACGCGACCTCCTTGGGCTTCGCGCCGACCTTGTAGCGGATGACCTCGCGGGAATCCGGCACAATCTCAAGCACGTCGATTCCGCACTCCTCGCGCGTTTCGCGCCGGGCTGCCTGCATTTCGTCCTCGCCGGGGTCGATGTGTCCCTTCGGAAAGTCCCAGTGCCCGTGCGCGGCGTTTTTGATCAGCAGGAAACGCACACCGTCGCCGTCGCGCCGAAAAAGAATGATGCCCGCGGATTTTTCCAACACGTTTTCCTCCGTTATTCGATTTCCGCTTCGAGACTGCCGCTGCGGTAGCCTTCCATATCGACGGCGACGAATTTGAAGCCCGCGTCCTTGATTTTCTCGACCAGGTTTCTCTCTTCGTCGCGCCTGATAAAGCGCGGGATGTCTTCGGGCGGCAGTTCGACGCGCGCGACCGCGCCGTGATATCGCATGCGGCACAGCGCAAAGCCCGCCTTGTGCAAAACCGTTTCCGCTGCCTCGACCTGCGCGAGTTTTTCGGCGGTGATGCGCTCGCCGACCGGGAAGCGTGTCGCTAGGCAGGTTTGCGAGGGGCGCGCCCAGTCTTCAAACCCCGCCTTGCGCAGGGCCTCGCGGATTTCGCCTTTGCCCAGGCCCGCCTCCAGCAACGGGTGCCGCACACCCATTTCCTGCGCGGCCCGCAGGCCGGGGCGGTATTCGCCGGGATCGTCGGCGTTGGTGCCGTCGGCGACGTGGCGGATGTTGTGCGCGTTGGCGAAGGTGCGAATCGCGGCAAGCATCGTTTTTTTGCAGTGATAGCAGCGGTCGGCGGGGTTTTCGGCAACGAGCGGCTTGGCGAGGATGTCGACCGTAATCTCAACGTGCCGGATGCCGAAGCGGGCGGCGATTTCACGCGCGCGCTCGATCTCTTCGCGGGGAAAAATCGGCGAGACCGCCGTTATCGCGACGCATTTTTCGCCCAGCGCCCGCCCGCACAGCATCAGCAGAAGCGCGCTGTCGACTCCGCCGGAGAGCGCCACCGCCACGCTTTCCATTTCGGCAATGATGGCCCCGGCGCGTTCGATTTTTTTCGCCGTCGCGCTCACAGGATCAGTTGCCCCCGAAATTCGTCCGGCCCGGCGGGTCGAACGGTGAAAATTTTTATCGGTTCGGCCTCGATGTCGCCTGTCGCGTACAGGCCGATCCTTACGGTCTCCTTGTCGCGGCCCTGCGAGTAGCGGGCGGTGATGCGGGCGGCGGTTTCGAGGTTGCGCTCGCCCGTGTCGCCGCGTACGACCATTACCGGCCCGGCGAGATCGACGGCGCACAGAATCGTGTCGCCTGGCGCGATGAACGAGACGAGGTGCTCGTTGTCTTTTTCATTGCGCCCCACTGCGGCCTTGGTGTGCGCGTCGAGCCGAAAGTGCCGCCCGGCCTTGAGCAGCGCCATGTCGGCGGTCGTAAACGGAGGATGATCGAGCACATCCTGAATTTTGACCACGAAGGTATTTTCGGTCAGCAAGCAGCCTCCGGCGGGGTTGGGGAATTCGGTCAGGCCGAATTCCTGCGCTAGCGCGAGTTGCTCCTTGCGTCCGCGGCCGGAAATGGCCAGCATTTTTTCGCGGTCGATCAGGCCGGCGCGTTCGGCGTTGGTCGGCGGCAGGATCTTGCCGCACAGGGGCCGGACGACCAGACCGACGACGTCGGCCTTGCGGTCGATCATGTCTATTGCGTGTCGGCGCTGGCTCATAGGGCGCTGGCCGACGACTTCGCCGGAAATGATGAATTTTGCGCCGATTTCGCGCATGAACTCCGCGGCGCGGCGCAGCATGGCGATGCGGCAGTCGATGCAGGGGTTGAGGTTTTTGCCGAAACCGTGCGGCGGATTTTTCAGCAGTGCGAGCATGGTCTCCGAGGAGTCGCGCAGATGCACCTCAATCCCCAGTTCTTTTGCGGCCAGCGTCGCGTTTCCGCCGGTTGCGGCGTGCTCGGCGTCTTTTAAGAACACGGAAACGAAATGCAGCCCGATTACCTCGATGCCCTGCTGCTGCATGAGTTTTATCGCGAGGCTGCTGTCGAGGCCGCCCGAAAGAAGCGCCATGGCTTTGGTCATCACTGTCTCCGTTATTGTGGTTGTCTGAAAAACGGGCGCATTATACAGGATTTTCGCGTTTGCACAAACCCGCGGCGGCTTGGGGTGCGGAATTTGTGAGAAAAATGCGCGAAATTCGTTGACTCTGCCCCGGAAATTTTATATAGTCGCCTCCTTTCATCCGGCAGGGGTAGTCTATGTTTGTGGATATTCTCACGATATTCCCGGAGATGTTTGCGGGGGTGTTCGACCACAGCATCCTGAAAATAGCCCGCGAAAAGGGGCTGGCGGAGATCCGGCTGCACGATATCCGCGACTACTCGACGGACAAACACCGCAAGACCGACGACACCCCCTACGGCGGAGGCCCGGGGATGGTGATGACGTGCGGTCCTGTGTTCGGCGCGGTGGAATCTGTGGCTACGGGCGAGCGAAGCGATTCGCGCCTGGTGATGTTGACGCCGCACGGCCGGCCTTTTACGCAGGCGATCGCCCGCGAACTGGCGGCCGAAAAGGGGCTGATTTTGCTCTGCGGGCGCTACGAGGGCTTCGACGAGCGGATTAGCGAAGGTCTCATGCCCGACGAGATTTCCGTGGGCGATTTCGTACTCAGCGGCGGCGAGATCGCCGCGATGGCGGTGGTCGACGCGGTGGTCCGGCTGTTGCCGGGCGTGCTCGGATGCGAGGCATCGACCGCGGACGAGTCGTTCGAAAACGGCCTGCTGGAATACCCGCAATACACGCGGCCTGCGGAGTTCCGCGGGATGCGGGTGCCGGAGATTCTTCTCTCCGGCGACCACGCGAAGATCGAACAATGGCGCCGCGAGCGCGCGCTTGAGCGCACGTGGCAAAGGCGCAAAGATTTATTGGGATGAAGGGCCCCGGCGATGCGGCATGTGCCCGTCGCTGGATAGCAGATTACTCGGAGAGCCGTGATGGACATCGTAAAGCAAATCGAACAGCGCCACATGAAACAGGAGTTGCCGGAATTCAGAATAGGCGACACGGTTGACGTGCATGTGAGACTGAAAGAAGGCGAAAAGGAACGCATCCAGGTTTTCACCGGCACGGTGATAAGCCGCAAAGGCAGCGGAACCCGCGAAGCGTTTACCGTGCGCAGACTGGTGGCCGGCGAAGGCGTCGAACGCACCTTCCCGATTCACTCTCCGTCGATCGCCGACATCAAGGTTACCCGTCGCGGCAAGGTGCGACGCGCGAAACTGTACTACCTGCGCGATAAGGTCGGCAAATCGACCAAGGTCAAGGAACTCGTCATCGCGACGGAAAGCGGCAAGGTACGTCGCCGCAAGCGTGGCCGCAAGGTCAAACAGGCCGTCGCCGCGGAGGCGAAAGCCGAATAATACTACGGCGCGAATACACAAAGCCGATCGCAAACGCGGTCGGCTTTTTTTGTGTCTGTTGACGCACTCCCGCCCGGCGGGTATGCTGTGTCGCGGATGCTTGCGAGGAAGATTGCATGACGCTGGAGAGCGCAAAAATCGGGCGGCTGGGCGAGCGGCGAGCGGCGGGATACCTGCGTCGGCGCGGATATCGGATTCTGTCGCGGAATTTCCGCACGCGCTACGGCGAGGTCGATATCGTCGCGCACGAGGGCGACGCGCTGTGTTTCGTTGAGGTCAAAACGCGCACTTCGCTGGAGTTCGGCGGCGGTGAGGAATTCATCGACGCTCACAAGATGCGCCAGATTGCGGGCGTGGCCGAGTCTTACGTGCGCAAGTTCGGTCTGGACGAGATGCAGCGGCGGTTCGACTGTGTTTACGTTCTCGTGAAACCCGGCGAGCGTCCGGCGCTTCTGGAAAAACTCTTCGGCCCGCGCGCGGAGATAAGGCTGGTGCGCGATGCCTTCACATACGACGACATCCGGCGCGGGTAGCGGGATTCAGGATGCGGAATTTCTTCAGCGGCATAACCGTCAGGCGATGTCGCGTTTTTGTTTTGGCTTGGCCTTGATGTATTCGATCGGCGCTTCGCCTCGCGCGGTGGCGGCGGTAACGATGCACCTGGATATGTTTTTGCGGCTCGATGGCAGGTCGAACATCGGGTCTAGCATGATGCTCTCGAAGATCGCCCGCAGCGCGCGTGCGCCGGTGTTGCGCACTATGGCGCGTTTGGCGATTTCGCGCAGGGCCTGCTCTTCGAACTCGAGTTCGCAGCCTTCCATCTCGAAGAATTTCTGATACTGCTTCACCAGCGCGTTGCGTGGCTCGACCATGATCTTTATCAGGTCGTCTTCGGTCAGCGGCTTGAGCAAGCAGATGATCGGCAGGCGCCCGAGGAATTCGGGGATGATGCCGAATTCGATGAGGTCTTCGATTTCGACCTTTTCGAGCAGCTTGCCCAGTTCCTCGGCCTCACCGCGCGGGTTTTCGCCGAGCTTGAAGCCGATGAGTTTTTTGCCGATGCGGCGCGAGATGATTCCCTTGAGGTCGGTGAAGGTTCCGCTGCAGATGAACAGGATGTTGGTCGTATCGACCTGGATGTAAGCCTGTTCGGGGTGTTTCCGGCCGCCCTGCGGCGGCACGTTGGAGACGGTGCCCTCGAGCATCTTGAGCAACGACTGCTGTACGCCCTCGCCGGAGACGTCGCGGGTGATCGAGACGTTCTGGTTGGTCTTGCCGATCTTGTCGACTTCGTCGATGAAGAGGATGCCCTGCTGGGCGCGCGGCACGTCGAAGTTGGCGGCCTGCAAGAGGCGCAGCAAGAGGTTTTCCACGTCTTCGCCGACGTAGCCCGCTTCGGTAAGCGTGGTGGCGTCGCCTATCGCGAAGGGCACGTCGAGGATGCGCGCGAGGGTGCGCGCGAGCAGAGTTTTGCCGCTGCCGGTCGGGCCGATCAGCAGGATGTTGCTTTTTTCTATCTCGACTTCGGGGGTGTCCACGTTGCCGAGGAAGCGCTTAAAGTGGTTGTATACCGCGACCGAGAGGGTTTTCTTGGCCGATTCCTGTCCGATAATGTACTCGTCGAGGGCCTCGACGATGCGGGCCGGAGTTACAAGGTCTTCGAGACTCGCGGGCGGAGGGGCCTGGCGGTTGGCCGTCTCCTCGGCGAGGATCGCGTTGCAGAGTTCGATGCACTCGTTGCAGATGTAGTGCCCGGGCAGGCCGGATATGAGCCTGCCGACATCCTTGGATGCGCGGCCGCAGAAACTACAGCGCTCCGGCCGTTTGGGCGGACCCTCGTTTTGCTTCTTGGTCATGGCTTAATCTTCCCGGGCTTTGCCTTCGTCGCGCAAGGAGACGAGCACTTCGTCTATCAGGCCGTATTCCCTGGCCTGTTCGGCCGACATGTAGAAATCGCGGTCGGTGTCTTTTCCGATCTGTTCGATCGTGCGGCCGGTCTGTTCGTGGAAAATCTCGATGAGTTTCTTTTTGGTCTTTTTGATTTCGTCGGCCTGAATGACGACGTCGCTGGCCGGGCCCTGTGCGCCGCCCCAGGGCTGGTGCATCATGATGCGCGCGTTGGGCAGGGCGTGGCGTTTGCCTTTCTCTCCTGCGCCCAGCAAAATCGCCCCCATGCTGGCGGCCATGCCCATGCAGTAAGTCGCCACGTCGCATTCGACGAATCTCATCGTGTCGTATATCGCCAGTCCCGCCGAAACCGAACCGCCGGGCGAGTTGATGTAGATGTTGATGTCGTCTTTTTTGCTTTCGCTCTGCAGGAACAGCAATTGCGCTACCACGACGTTAGCCAGATGGTCGTCGATGGCGTCACCGATGAATACGATGCGGTCTTTGAGCAGGCGCGAATAAATATCGAAGTAGCGTTCCGTGTGTCCGCTCTTTTCTACGACCATCGGTATTACTGACATTGCTTTCTCCTTGATTGTGTTGAGGGAAGTGAAATGCGTCTGTGCTATTTCGCTTCTTCTACTTCGGCTTTTTCGATTATGAAATCGATAGTTTTTTTCTCGCGCATGTCGAGGCGCAGTTCGTTGATCACGCCGGTTTCTTCATAGAGCGCGGCCATCTCCTGCGGGGATTTGCCGTAGTGCGCCGCGATCCCGCCGATTTCGCGCATGATTTCATCTTCGGTTACGTAGATCTTCTCTTTGTCGGCGATGTGGCGCAACGTGAAGTAGCCCTTGAGCATCTTGCGGGCGTTTTCTTCGGCGGTGGCGTCTTCCCTGCGGATTTCTTCCATCTCTTTTTCGACTTCGGCGGTCTCCATCCCGTGCCGCTCCATCTCGATGCGGCGGCGGTGGAAGTATGCCTCGACCTGGCTCTTGACGAGGTCTTCGGGCAGGTCGAAATCGGTGCCCGCGATCAGTTGTTCGCGCACCTGCTCGGCGAGTTTGGCTTCGGCGGCGTGCTGCTTCTGCTTCTCGAGCACCTTACCGGTTTCTTCGCGGAGTTCTTCCATGTCGTCGTAGTCGAGTTTCTTGGCCCACTCGTCGTTGAGTTCGGGCAGGCTCTCTTCCTTGACGTCCTTGATTTTGATCTTGAGCGTGGCTTCTTTGCCGCGATATTCTTCTTCGCGGAAGTTGTCCGGCAGGGCCAGGGTCGTCTCGACTTCGTCGTTGCTCTTTTTGCCGCCAAGGATTTTGTCGAGTTCGCCGACCTTGAGGCCGAAGAACGATTCGCCGGAGACGATGAGTTGCGCGTCTTTGGTGTCGCGCAGCGTTTTGCCTTCGCATTCCAGCGAGAAGTCCATCGAAACGAGGTCGTTGGCCTTGACGCCGCGCTCGACCGGCGCGTGGGTGGCGGCGCGTTTGCGGATCATCTCTAGGTGTTCGTCGATGTCCCTGGTCTCGACCTTGACCGCTTCGCGCTTGAGTTTGAGGCCCTTGTAGGCGTCGATCTCGACGACGGGCTTGGTGGTAACGGTGGCGGTGTAGGTCATGGGGTTCTGCGCGTCCGCGTCGAAAACGACGTCGTCAACGACGGGCTCGCCGATTGTGTCGAGTTCCTGGTCTTCGACGACCTCGGCCAGTGCGCGGGACAAAAGATCACTCTTGACCTCTTCGGCTACGCGGGAGCCGAAGCGCTTCTGCGCGACGCTCTTGGGTACGTGCCCCTTACGGAAGCCGGGCACGGTTACCTCTTCGAGGAGGTCCTTGTATGTTTTCTCGATCTCCGCCGCGACGGTCTCGGCGGGCACTTCGATTTCCAGTTTCTTTTTGCAGGGGCCGGCGTCTTCGATTTTGACGACGGGATTGATCTTGTCCTGTTGTTCCTGCTCGTCCTGTTCGTCCTGCTGAGTCTTGTCTAAATCGTCGGACATTCTAACGCTCCTGTAAAGGTAATAATTTTCCGCCGAAAATACTAACACTCCGGTTGCTTTGCGTCAAAGAAAACTATCCGGGGTGAAATGATGGCGGGCTGGACCTTCGTCGCAAAATGAAAAATGGAGCGGGTGATCGGATTTGAACCGACGACCTAGACGTTGGCAACGTCTCGCTCTACCCCTGAGCTACACCCGCTCGTCAATATTGCGGGCTAGATTCTACAAACGGGCGCGAATTTGTCAACAAGATTTCGGCGAAGAAAGGCAGGATTTCCCTTGACTTTTGCATGGCGATATGGCAATATGGCCATGTGATTTTGGTTCCCTTAACAGGAGATTCGATATGCAGAAGCGCAAAAGCCGAAAGCCGCACCGCCTTTCTGATGCCGATTATCGCCTGCGGGCGGGCATCGCGCAGGCGCTGGGTAACGCTAACCGTCTGAGAATACTCGACGCGCTCGCGGGCGGCGAGATGTGCGTGTGCGAACTGGTCGAACTTCTCGGCTGTGACCAGTCGACCGCCTCCAAGCACCTTGCGCTGCTGCGTGGCGCGGGGCTGGTTGAGGACCGCAAGGAAGGCCCGCGTGTTTACTATCGCCTGGCGTGCCCGTGCGTAACCGGCTTTTTCGACTGTATCGAAGAAGTCGTTGCGAATCGCGCGGAGGCGTTGCGCCGCTGATCGTGGCGCGCGAGAAGAAGTCGTGAAGAAAAATTTACTCATATTAACCGTGATGGCGGCGGTGTTCCTGGCGGCGTATTTTGTGCCGGTCGACAAACTGGGTCTAGGCGAGGGGCCGGTGTACGAGTCGCTGGCGATGTTGCAGGACTACGCCCGGCTGCATGTGCTGACCTGCCTGGTGCCGGCGTTTTTCATCGCCGGCGGCATCGCCGTTTTCGTCAGCAAGGCCTCGGTGATGACGTATTTCGGCCCTAATGCCAACCGGGTGCTGGCCTATGGCGTGGCGGCTGTGTCGGGTTCGGTTTTGGCGGTTTGCTCTTGTACGGTTCTGCCGCTGTTCAGCGGAATCCACAAACGCGGCGCGGGGCTTGGCCCGGCGATAACGTTTTTGTATGCGGGTCCGGCGGTCAACGTCCTGGCGATAATAATGACGGCGCGGGTGCTGGGCTGGGAGTTCGGCGTGGGGCGCGCGGTCGGTGCGATTGTTTTCAGCGTGGTGATCGGGCTGATGATGCACCTGATTTTTCTGCGCGAGGAGCGCAAGCGCGCGGGTGGCGAGGGTTTCGTCGTGCCCGACGACGGGGGCAGGCCGTTGTGGCAACAGGTCGCGTTTTTCGGCGCGATGATAGGCGTACTGATCTTTGCCAACTGGGGCAAGCCCGACGAGGGGGTGGGAAAGGGTCTTTACACCGCGATTTATTCGGCGCGGTATTTTATCGGCGCGGGATTTTTGGCGCTGGTGCTGCTGATTTTGTGGCGGTGGTTCAAGAAAGGCGAGATCGCCGAGTGGGTCGGTTCGTCGTGGGGCTTTGCGAAGCAGATTTTCCCGCTGCTATTTATCGGCGTTATTGTCGCGGGGTTTTTGCTGGGGCGGCCCGGGCATCAGGCGCTGATTCCGATGGAGTGGATCGAAAACCTGGTCGGCGGGAATTCGCTGTGGGCCAACCTGTTCGCCTCGGTTGCGGGGGCGTTTATGTATTTTTCGACGCTGACCGAGGTGCCGATTTTGCAGGGCCTTAT
>JAUWEX010000201.1 GCA_030607235.1 Planctomycetota bacterium
TTAAGGCACAGTTGCGGTCTTGTGCTGCGCGATGGTCGCAGGGTGATGAAACTCATGGTGTAGCGGCCGGTGTCGGCGTTCTTTTGTGCCAGAAAGCGGCTGTAAATTGTCTTGTCCGCACTTTCGTTTTTTGTTTTTTTCGCAATAGGCAATATACAGGACAATAGGTCCTGGTTGAACATCCTGCGCAGTGAGCGAACGGTTTGCGAGTTCGTGTTCACTTCTTCGGTCGTATTTACCACATCCAGTGTTCCGTCAAGGGCCGCATATAGCAGTACAAGGATCATCGGCAGTATCGCCGCAACGGTAAGCAGCTCGATCAAGGTGAAAGCCGAGCGGTCGAACAATATACCCTTTGTGGATTTACCTGACATTGGGTGTCTCCACTACTCGCGTTACCGTGAATTCGCTTTTCCCGACCGGTGCCGGATAGATGATGGTAAAGTTCAATTCCATCATTTCCAAAGTTTCCGCAACCGTGATTTCCCTGTTTTCCGCCCGCCAGCCATATTGTCTGTCTTCGTCGAACCAGCCGGATGTCTGGCTGAATTCTCCGTTTTGTTGGTATTCGATAACCAGGTATTCGATTTTACCCGATGCGTACTCTACCGCTTTGTTCAGGCAGGCGTTGGCGTCGGTCTGTTGAATATTGTTGTTGCGAATTATCAGAATCGTAACCAATCCCGCCGTGATGATACCCATGCAGGCAAGCACTTCTATGAGCGTGTATCCGCGGTTATTTCGAACGCAATATATCATTTTTCTTCGTTTCGATGGACTTCGACGGCGCCGGTAACGCCGTTAATCCTGATATTCATAATTCCGTCTTCGCCTTTCAATACGATTGTGTGGGACTCAATGTCGCCAAGTGCGGACACGCATAACTGAATGTTTTTTTTGTTCGCAGGCGTCCCCCCTGACAATTGGATTTCCTGAAGGACATTGCCATCGTGGAGGGATATCCTGCGACTCGGGTCAATATCGTCCCTTTCCGTCTCCCCGGGACTGTCGCAGGTGAAACATATGTTATTTTCCAGATCGTATACGATATAGACGAATCGTCTTTCGATCATCGCAAGGTTGCGCGCGGATTTTACGAAGCCGATCAGGTTGCGCGCGTCGGACCGGAGTCGCTGTTCGGCTGTTATGTCGTCCATACTGAAAAACACAACACCGAACAGAATCGACATGATTGCGATCACGCAAACAAGTTCGATCAGCGTAAAACCGTTATAATCATTCGTCCGTATCGGTGGTTTCCTTAAAATGATTGTTGATAATATCCGCGTCATAACCCGTACCGCCTTCGGCGTTATCGGCTCCCAGAGAAATCAGGTCGTATTTTCCTGCGCCGTTATATGTTCCACCCTTGATGTAAACAAAGTCGTTTCCCCAGCTGTCCTTGGGTATTTCCTTCAAAACATTTTTAGATATCAAATCTTGAAGGCTATCAGGGTATTTGCTGAATTTGTTGTGGTAATCAGTATCGATAACCTTGCATAATTCGTTGATTTGCAACTTGGTTGCCGTGACGCGAGCATCATCCGTTACGAACGGATTTACAAAAATTACTACGCCGGCAAGAATGCTGATGATAAATAGAACCGCCATCAGTTCAACGAGGGTAAAACCCTGTTCTCTTTTTTTTCTGTATTGCATTTTTGTCTCCGCGAAAATCGACATTAGCGAATATTGCTCATATCCATGATGGGCATGAATATCGCCAGCATGATAAAACCGATTACTCCGGCGAGAGCGATAATCATTACCGGTTCGACAAGAGAAAGAACCCTTTGCGAGGCTGAGTCGAGCTCTTCCTCGTAATCTCCCGCGATCCTGTCGAGCATTTCCTCCAATTGTCCCGTCTTTTCGCCTACGGCAATCAGGTGGCTGACCGTGGGAGGGAATACGCTGTCTTTTTTCAGGGGCTCGGAAATATCGGTTCCTTCGCTTATGTTGTGTGCGACGTCTTCCAGTATTTTGACAAGAACTAAATTACCCACCAGTCCCTTTGCGATATTGATCGCATCGAGTACCTGTACGCCGCTTTTCAGCAAAATCGAAAAGGTCATCGCAAAGCGCATCACCGCGTTTTTTTTCAGTAGATCTCCGAGTACCGGAATGCGGAGAAGGAACTTGTGCATTCGATATTTAACGGACGGGATTCTCAACCAATGGATTACCAGCAAGATCGTCGTCAGTATGCCCAATAAGGCCGCCCACCACCACGTTCTTAAAAAATTACTTGCGGCCAATAGAATTTCCGTTGGAATCGGCAGCGTCTTTCCGTGCTGAGTCAGGAGTTTTTCCATCTTCGGAACGAATGCCATCAGCAGGTACAGCGTAACAATTCCGCCGAAGGTCATGGTTACCAGAGGATAAATGAGGGCTGACACCAGTTTGCTGTTTCCACGTTGCTGTTTGCGCATGAAATCGGCCAGCGTGGTCATGATCGTCGCCAGCGAACCGCTGGCTTCTCCGACGGCGACCATCTGCACGTATAGGTCGCTAAAATAGCGCGGATGCCGCTTGAGTGCGATAGCAAGCGGATTGCCCTGGGCGACCTGATCGCGAATGTCCCTATATACGGAATTCAGGGTGCTGTCGTTTAGTTGTTCGAGCAATACGTCGAGCGCCTCGATCAGTTCTATGCCCGCCGACAATAGCGTGGCAAGCTCTTTTGTGGCGACGGCGATGGTATCCGTTTTTCGGCGTGCAAACACGGAAGTCCAGCTCTTGTTGTCAGCGGTTGCGCCTATACGCGTGAGTTTTTGTACGTGTACGCGTTGCGCACGCAATTTGCGGCGCGCTTCCTGAGCGGTATCGGCGTCGAGTATTCCGCGGATTTTCCCTTGCTTTTCATTGAGGGCTATGTATTTGAAGACAGCCATTTCACGTGCAAAATCAGTCAGAACATGTCCATCTGCGTAACCCGCATTATCTCCTCGGGTGTTGTCGCGCCTTCGAAGATTTTTCGCACACCGTCCATGCGAAGCGTTTTGAAACCCTTGTTGAAGGCCTCCTGCTTAATGCTGGATGCCTTTGCGCGCGACATGATCTTGTCGCGGATCGCTTCGTCCATGAACAAAATCTCGTATATTCCCGTCCTGCCTTGATAGCCGGAATTGAAGCACTTGTCGCAACCCGCGCCTTTGAAAAAACTGTGATTGCGCGCATCTTCGTCGGGGATCTGCAAATCGTTAAGGAGTTTGGGGTCTGGTTTATACTCCTGCCTGCAATGCGGGCAAATAACGCGCACGAGCCTCTGCGCGATGGTGGCTATGATCGATGAGGATGCGAGATACGGCTCAATTCCCAGATTCAGCAATCGCGTAACGGCGCTGGGCGCGTCGTTGGTGTGAAGTGTGCTGAATACCAGGTGTCCGGTCAGCGATGACTGAATGGCGATTTCCGCCGTTTCGTAATCGCGGATTTCGCCGACCATGATTACGTCGGGATCCTGGCGAACGATCGAGCGAAGCCCTTTGGCGAACGTTACTCCCTTTTTCATCGAGGTCTGCATCTGGCTGATCCCGTCGAGGTGATACTCGATTGGATCCTCGATTGTCATTATGTTCTTTTCTTTCGTGTTGATCCGGTTGAGC
>JAUWEX010000025.1 GCA_030607235.1 Planctomycetota bacterium
AAGCTCTTACAGGCACGAGGTAAGCAGGTTACGGAATCCAACCACATTCTGCGCTCAAAGAGTCCACATGCGGAACGCGCTTTGGTCCTCCGAACAGATGAACATGGTGCTCGACGATCTGGGACTGCCACAAGTGCCGATGATCGTTCTCGACCAGACCACCGATTACCACGGCGACCTGAACAAACTCGGCCCGAATTTTAAGCGATACGCGTGGGAGGCGATCCTCATGGTCGACATCCTCCACAAAATGCTGCACGAAACACGCGCCTACGAAGTCAACAAGGGCAACAGCGACAAGGTCTTCGCCGACCTGCTTGCCGAATTAACCGCCGTAGCCGAGCGTCACGAAAGCGTCCGGGATTTCACCGGCCGCGTTATCGAAAAATTCGACCATATCAAGGTCGACCGCTCCACGCCTAAACCCCGCATCGGGTTGATAGGCGAAATTTTCGTGCGCAGCAACCAGTTTTCCAACAACTTCATAATGAACCGCATCGAAGCGCTCGGCGGCGAGGTGGTACTGCCGGCGTTCGAAGAGTGGCTCAATTACATCGGCTACGAACGCGCGATCGATTCGCGTTTGCAGGGAAAATACAAGACCTTCCTGACCGAAGTCATAACGCAGTTCGTCCAAAAACGAAGCGCCGACCGTCTCACGCGGCCGTTCCTCAAGCGTCTGCGCAACTTCCCGCGCGAGGCGCCGAGCAAAGAGATACTGCACCTGGGCAGCCGCTATATCGACGAGTCTTTCCGCGCGGGCGAGACGATCCTTTCGATGGGCAAGGCCGTCGAATACGTCCAGCACGGTTTCAACGGCATCGTCAACGTCGTGCCGTTCTCGTGCCTGCCCGGGACGATCGCCAACGCGCTGCTCAAGAAGTTCAAGGAAGACTATCCCAACATTCCGATTTTGAAAATGGACTACGACGGCACGAAACAAGCCAGCGAAGAGACGCGGCTCGAAGCGTTCATGCACCACGCCCGCCAGCACCTCGATGCACAAATGACCACCGGCAAGGTCCTCACGAAGGTTTATTAGAATGTTAACGGTATCGCATAAGAAAAGGGCGTCGTCATAAGACGACGCCCTTTGTTTTTGCCGTGTCAGGCCCGGTCAGATGATCTTCTTGATCTCTTCGTTCATTGCGGGGACGATCTCGAAAAGGTCGCCGACGATTCCGTAGTCGGCTATCTGGAAGATCGGCGCTTCGGGGTCCTTGTTGACGGCAACGATGCACTTGGAAGTGCGCATGCCCGCCAGGTGCTGGATCGCGCCGGAAATCCCGCACGCGATGTAGAGTTGCGGCGAGACGGTCTTGCCGGTCTGGCCGACCTGGTCGGAGTGCGGCCTCCAGCCCTCGTCGACCGCGGAGCGCGACGCGCCGACGGCGGCGTTGAGCGTTACGGCCAGTTCCTCAATTATGGCGAAGTTCTCGCTGCCCTTCATGCCGCGACCGCCGGAGACTATCACGTCCGCTTCGGTCAGTTCGACCATGCCGCTGCTCGTGGCGACGACTTCTTTGACACTTTCCTTTACGTCGCCCGCTTCGACGGTTACGCCGGCATCCTCGACCGGGGCTTCTTTGCTTTGCTCTACGCTGCCGACCTGAAAGACGTTGGGGCGGATGGAGATGACGGCGATGTCGGTCTTGAATTGCACCGACTCGTAGGTCTTGCCGGCGAACACCGGACGCACGACGCTGACCTTGCCGTCCTGCACCTCGACACCCGTGCAGTCGCCGGCCACGCCCGCGTTCAACAGGGCCGCCACTGCGGGGGCGAGATCCTTGCCCGTCGCGGTCGCCGCGCACATCACCACGGCGGGATTGATCTTTTTCGCCACCTCGGCCACAGCCTTACCGTGCCCGGAAACGGTGAAGTCCTTAAGTACCGGGTTATCTACGGTCAGTACCTTGTCGGCGCCGTATGCGCCGAGGGTCTTGGCGATGTCGACAATACCCGAGCCGACCACGAGGGCGATCGCCCGGCCGCCGAGAGCGGTCGCGATTTCTTTGCCTTTGTTCACGGCCTCGAAGGCCGCGCGACGGAATTTTCCGTCCATCTGTTCTGCGTATATTAAAATGTCAGCCATTGTAAACCTCAACTTGACATGTGGTTAAAATTAGCCCTAGACGACTTTCGCCTCTTCTTTGAGAAGTTTGACCAACTCGGATACCGCCTCAACACCCTTGCCAACGATGCGGCCCGCAGGACGTGAGGGCGGATATTCCATTTTTACGACGGTGGTTTTCGATTCAACCGCTGCGACTTCCTTTTGTTCGAGGGGCTTCTTTTTCGCCTTCATAATATCGGGAAGTTTCGGATAGCGCGGCTCATTGAGGCCCTTTTCGGCGGTGAAGACCGCGGGAAGCGTAACCTCGACGACTTCCTTCGCGCCTTCGATCTCGCGCGTAACGGTTGCGGTCTTGCCGTTGAGTTCAAACTCCACGATCTTGGCGACCACCGGCAGCCCCAGTTTCTGTGCGACCTGCACGCCCACCGAGCCGTTGTCGCCGTCGACAGCCTGCTTGCCGAAGAAGATGATGTCGAACTCCATGTCCTTGAGTTCATTGGTAAGCATCTCGGCCGTTGCGGACGAATCCAGCCCGTTGATGTCGCTGGTCAGCAGGACGGCTTTGTCGACACCGACGCTGAGGGCCTTGCGGATTTGGGTGGCGGTGTCTTTGGGGCCGATGGAAAGGACGGTAACTTCGCCGCCTTCTTTTTCCTTGACTTGTACGGCCTGTTCGATGGCGTACTCGTCGTAGGGGTTGAGGACGTAGTCGAAGCCGGATTTTTCGATTCCCGTGCCCTGGATCACAATTTTCGCTTCCGTGTCCGGCACGCGTTTAACGCAAACAATACTCTTCATGGAAACCTCCGATTTCTCGTAGAAATCACACGGACGCGATTGTCCGCCGCAAATTCAGATTCTGGATTATACGGGTCAGGCGGGGCAGTTCAAGCAAAAAACCTTCGGGAAGGCATCGTTTAATCCTCTCCGCCGTAATCCGCCGAGTGCTATCGACCCGTCGCCGGTCGCCGAGTTCTTACCCATGGAATGCTCGCCTCAACAATATAACGTATTTTCCACTATATTTTGTGGAACAAAAGAGGCTCGACTGCGTCTAAATATGTGGAAACTTTACAAGTTCTGCAATGCGGGAGGGTTTTGCTATGTCACATATCCATGTATCGTTGCGCCTTATGGCGATTGGGGCGCTTGCGGCATCTTTGTTTCTCGTCTCCACGGGCACCGTTGTACACGGGGACGAACAACCGGCCACGCCGTCCAACGGCCTGCTGGCGGAAATCAAAATCCCCAACTCGTTCCTGTATCCGGGGGACGATCTGGAAATCGACTTCCGCCTGACGAACGCCCGCGACAAGGGCGAGATGCAGATCATCGACCTCATCACGCCCGGATTTACATGCCAGTGGATATTGACCGACCCCGACGGCAAAAAGACCGTGCAGCCATGCCCGAAAGCGGAGATCAAGCCTCCCGATTACCCGACTGCGACCCTCCAGCCTGGGGCATTCCTGGGAAGGAAAATTATATTGGATTCCGCAGTGATACAAAAACCCGGCAGATACTCCATCGCCGTGCGCTATTTCAACGACATCCCGCTCAAAGAGAATGGCTTCGACTGCTGGACGGGCAAGGCAACGACAAACACGGCCGTCTTTGAAGTAGCCAGCGTGGAAGCGCCGGTGAAGGACGGCGTACAGATGCTCATAAAGATGAAAAAGCAGACCTATGTCGAAAAAGAGCCGGTAGAGTTCACCGTCAGCATGAAAAACGTCAGCGACGGGGAAAAGAAAGCCTATGTCTCCGACGAATACCTTATCCACGAGTGGGCGTACGGCCGTGTCACGGACGCCTCCGGCAAGGAAGTGCAATGGCGCAAGAGTCGATACTATGCCGTGCCGTTCCCGCAACCCATGCCCCTCGCCGCCGGGGAGTCTTTCGATTACACCGACGATCTGGGCTGCATCTGCGCCCTCCCCACAGGCAAGTATAAGTTCACTCTGAGGGCCAAAATTCACGGCATGGGAGAGTGGATATCCAACGAGGTCTCGTTCGAGGTAACCCCGCGGTCACCGGACGCCCCCGTGCAGAACGGCGTGCAGATGCTTGTCAAAATGAGGCGTGAGAAATACGTCGAGAGGGAGCCGGTGGAGTTCACCGTCAGCATGAGGAACGTGAGCAAGGAGAACAAGACGGTTGACGTGCCCGGCGTTTACTTCTTCCACGAGTGCGCCTACGGCAGAGTTACCGACGCCGCCGGCAGAGCGGTGCCCTGGCAATCGCGCGTCTGCTTCGAGGTGGCACCCGAACCGGAATTCGAGGGGCTCGCGCCCGGCAAGACATGCGATCGGGAGCATGACCTGCTCGACGTATGCTATTTCCCCGCCGGCCAATACAAATTCGTCCTCATGGTACGGAACAAGCCCAACGATTGGACTTCCAACGAGGTCTCGTTCGAGATCACTCCGGCGAAAAGGCCCAAGCCGGTCAAGGGGTCCGATGGGGTGAAGGACGGAAGCCTCCACACCACCCTCACGACGTCGAGGGAGAAATACGCCGAAGGGGAACCCGTGAAATTCACGGTCAGTTACCGAAACGACGACAATATAGCGCGAATCTTCAATATGTCGTACATGACGATAGCCTACATGGCCGAAGTCCGGAACGCCGCGGGCGAGCAAGTGCGCCTGAGGCTCTTGTATGACGGGTCGCTCAAATACAAAAAGGTGAACCTGCCGCCGGGCAAGACCTACTCCGAGGAGTTTGACCTGCTGCGTATGTGCGAACTGCCGCCGGGCAAGTACAGCCTTCTCATGCGCGGCTGGCATCCCAGCACCCCCCCGTTAAAGGTCGCCTTTGAAGTAGTCCCCGCGGAGAAGCCCGAAAAGTCGGAGGAATAGCACACGCCCCCGCCGGCCGCGGCCATCTTTGACAACCCCGCATTTAGAATCCTTTTGCAATATCCGCCGCCGAGCATAGAATATATGAAGACGTTGGTAAAAGCGGCTTCAAATTGTTGAGGAGGACAAAAATGACCAAATTACTCACCGTTTTATTAATCTCAAGCACATTGATAGGCTGTGCCTCTCACACGGGGACCGACGCCGTTGATTCCAAGTACAGAAATCAACTCTCCCTCCTTGAACAGAAATTGCAAAGGGAGATGTTCTTGTGCATGCAAAGAGAAATCAAGTGTCTTGAGTTTCAGATAGAGATCACGCGTGATTTAATGGTAGAGGAAAACCTTTTCATGCATATTCATTATCATTTCCCGGAAGGGCCTAATTATTGGCGCATATTCTTCATGCAAATAAAAGGGCGTGAGATACTGCGTGAGGCAGCGGGGCTGGATAGGGAAGACGCCCTCAAAATGTCGGCAGAACAAATAGAGAAGGTTTTGTCTGATTCTTATTCTAAAATCTTCCCCGGCAAAGAATATGAGTTTTCACCTATCAATTTTGGCTATCTTCAGCCGAATTAACCAGCATTGCATAATTTATTCACCCATAGATTCAACGGAGCGGTAGAAGCAGGAACGCTCTCCCGTGTGGCAGGCCGGGCCGCTCTGATCAACCAGCACCAGCAGCGTGTCGGCATCGCAATCGTATCTGATTTCCCTGATTTCCTGTATGTTGCCACTTGTTTCGCCTTTTCGCCAGAGCGTGCGGCGTGACCGGGAAAAAAAGCACGTCCGGCCTTCCTTGAGGGATATTTCAAGGCTTTGGCGATTCATGTAGGCCATCATCAGCACTTCTCCGGTGGCGTTTTCCTGCACAATAGCCGGGATTAGCCCAGCGGCGTCGTATTTCAATTCAGGCAGCGGCATGCGTAGCATCCTAACGGGAATTTGGTTTTCGTTCAGAAACCGCTTCAGGTCAGGCAAGGCGATATCGCCGTAGTGGAATACGGAAGCCGCCAGCGCCGCATCAGCCCGTCCATTTCGAAAGACATCCAGAAAGTCTTCGGGACGGCCCCCACCGCCGGAAGCGATTACGGGAATCTTTACCGCATCCGTTATCCGACGGGTTAAGTCGATATCGAATCCCTTGCGGGTTCCGTCGGCGTCCATGCTCGTCAGGAGAATCTCTCCCGCACCCATTTTCGCAGCCGTCCGCGCCCACTCCAGCGCATCTCTGCCAGTAGGGCGAGTTCCTCCGTGCGTAAAGACCTCCCATGTCCCGTCGTCTTTGCGTTGCGCATCGATCGCGCAGACGACGCATTGGGATCCGAATACCTCTGCTGCGCGGCTGATAAGTTCAGGTCCGGCGAGGGCTGCGGTATTCAGGGAAACCTTGTCGGCGCCCGCATTCAAGAGATGGCGAATATCCTGCAGATCGCCTATGCCGCCACCAATGGTAAATGGAATCATAATCCGTCCGGCTATCTTCGAGATCAGTTCGTAAAAAAGCGGCCTGCTCTCGCAAGAGGCGGTGATGTCCAAAAACACCAGTTCGTCGGCGCCTTCGCGGCAGTAAAACTCCGCTAAGTCCGCCGGATCGCCGGCGTCCCGAAGCCCCATGAAATTGACGCCCTTGACGACGCGCCCGTTTTTCACGTCCAGACACGGGATTATTCTCCTAGTCAGCATTGCCATACCTCGCCATTTCCGCCAGTGATATCTTGCCCTCATAAAATGCCTTGCCCACGACGACGCTGTCTATGCGGGGATTTCGCAACGCGACCAGCATCCCGATATCGGCAACGCAGGATACCCCTCCCGCAACCGTTACGGCAATATCTGCGCCTACGGCGAGCCGGACTAAGCGATCCCGATCAAGCCCGCGCAATGTCCCGTCACGACTGACGTCGGTATAGACAATCCTCTGCACGCCGTTCTGATAAAGACTCTCGATGAACTCTTCTTCAGATATTTGCGAGACTTCCCGCCAGCCCATGACGGCTATCCTGCCGTCCAGAGAATCCACCGAAACGATAATCCTCTCTGGACCGAAGGCATCGACGGCTTCCCGCACGAAAAGAGTATTTCCGGTCGCGGCCGTGCCTAATATGACCTGCGCCGCGCCAGCCTTGAGCCTTCTTTCGATCCCAATCATATCGCGAATCCCGCCACCCGCCTCGACCCCAATATCCAGGGCCTGGACGATCGAGCGAAGCATCTCAAAATTGTCGCCCGAACCCAGAGCGGCATCGAGATCAATAAGATGGAGTTTGCCGATCCCCGCTTTTTGAAACGCAACGGCAACGGCAACGGGGTCGTCGCCATAGACGGTTTCGTTTTCGGAATTGCCCTGCAACAGCCTGACACAGCGGCCGTTCTTCAAATCGATAGCCGGAATTACCTGCATTTGTTCACCTCGAAATCAATAAAGTTGCGCAATAGTATCAGGCCCGCTTCGCCACTTTTTTCGGGATGGAACTGCACGCCGAAGATGTTGAATTTCCCGACTGCGGCGGCGAATTCGCCCCCGTACTCCGCAACGCCCAAGATCGTTTTGGAATCACGCGGCATGCAGCAATACGAGTGCACGAAATAAAAATACTCGCCCTCACCAAGCCCGCTCGTCAGAAGAGAAGGGCGGAGGGACCGGAGCCTGTTCCAGCCGACGTGAGGAATCTTCGGGCCCTGTCTGAACTTCACGACCTCTCCGGCAATCAGGCCCAATCCGTCGCAGCCGCCGCCTTCCTCGCTCTTCTCGAAAAGCAACTGCATACCCAGACATATGCCCAGCAGAGGAGTGCCCGTCGAAGCCCGTGCCTTTATCAACCCATCAAGAGACGCTCCTTGTAAATTGTTCATTCCTGACTTGAAGGCCCCGACACCGGGCAGGATTATCCCGTCCGCCTTCTCGACAAGCCGCACGTCGGACGTAACGACACACTCCACACCAAGCCGCTCCAGCGCGTTTTGAACATTGCCTACGTTGCCCACGCCGTAGTCTACTATCGCTATCATAATTGCCTCACATCACGCCTTTTGTTGAGGAAATCCGATCCGCCTCGACGCCTGCGGAAACAGCCTGACGAAAAGCCAGCCCCAGCGCCTTGAAGGCCGCCTCGATTTTATGGTGGTCGTTGCGCCCCTCAAGCACGGCGACGTGCAGTGTCAACACGGCATTAAAGGCAAACGCCCGAAAGAATTCTTCAAAGACAGCATTGCAGACATCACCGGTCTTTTCATTTGAAAAGGCGATCCTGAAATCCAGATATGGCCGCTTGCCCGCGTCCAGCACTGCTCTGGTCAGCGCATCATCCATCGCCACATAAGCCCAGCCGTAGCGCATAATGCCGCGCCGATCACCCAGCGCCTCGTTAATCGCGGCCCCAAGACATATCCCCACGTCTTCGATTGTGTGATGATCGTCCACATTCAGATCACCCTCTGCTTCGATCCGCAGGTCAAGCCCGGCGTGAAACGCGAAGGACTTGAGCATGTGATCGAAGAATCCCAGGCCGGTATCGATTTCCGTGATGCCGCTCCCATCGAGGTCTAAAAAAAGTTCCACAAGAGTCTCTTTGGTCCGGCGCTTGATTTCAGATTTTCTCATAGCGGGTTGCTCCGTAAATTTTGTCTATCTCATACAGCGCTTCGAGCAATAGATCGTTTTCGCAAGGGGATCCGACACTGATCCGTAATTTCCCGGCCAGTATCCGGCAGGGCGCGAGTTTTCTTAGCAGTACGCCCCGGCCAAGAAATTCCTGAAACAGATTTTCGGGATCGCGGGGGCCTTCAAACAACATGAAATTTGCCTCGGATGGCCACGCCCTCCATCCCGGAAGAGCGTTAACAGCATCGTAGAGGCGTGTTCTTTCGGACTTGACAATCCTCACCCGTTCCGCCAATTGCGCGCCTTGCCCTATCGCCATCGTGCCCGCTTCCTCGGCGAAAATATCGATGTTATAGGGCGGAAGTATCTTTTTCAATTCCGCGACAATCCGCACCGCTCCCGCCATATATCCGATCCGCAGCCCCGCCATTCCAAAGGCCTTGGAAAAAGTGCGGGTAACAATCACGTTGGGATATTTTCGGAGAAGGGCCACCGCGCTCCGCCTTTCGGAGAAATCCACATATGCCTCGTCGACCAGAACAAGTCCATCGCTGTTCCCGGCGATTTTACCGATGTCCGACAGGCCCATTACGCTGCCGGTAGGATTGTTGGGATTGCATATTATCGTCAGCCCGGTCTCGGGCCCGGCCGCTTCAATCAGCAATTCCTCCAACGGGAACGTAAGGTCTTCACGAAATTCCACTTCGCAGAAATTCGCGCCAAAGACATCGGCGTACTGAGAATAGAGGCCAAACGACGGGCGCATGGCAAGGATACGGCTGCCGTTTTTGGAAGATGCGTAGATAATGGCGCCGATAAGTTCATTGCTGCCGTTGCCCATGAGGATGTTCTCGGGCACAAGACCCAATCTCTCCGCAATCCTGTTTTTTAAGCCCGGCGCCTCCCCGCAAGGATAGCGACGCCAATCGCGAACGACCACTCGTTCTACGATGGCGCGTTTCGTCTCGGAATCAACGTCCCAAGGCAACTCGTTTTGGTTGAGTTTGACCTTGCAGGCGGGCCGAGGCGGAGCGTAGATTCGGGCGGCAAGCACCTCGGGCCTGAAGTTCTTTTTCAAATAATAATCAGCGCCCATCGCTTATGCCTCCGGATGTCCTGATTAATACCGAATCGGCGTGGCTCTGGAGTCCTTCGCACTCCGCAAACCTTGCGATCTTTGCAGCATCGCACTTGAGCCTCTCCGGGGAGCACTCGATAACCGATGAGGCCTTCACGAAATCCAGCACCGAGAGTCCCGAACAGTAACGCGCGGCTCCGCCCGTCGGCAGGACGTGATTCGGGCCAAGCCAGTAATCACCGGCCGCAGTGGGGGAGTAAGAACCCAAAAAGACAGCGCCCGCGTTGTTGATTTTTTTCAGCACCACGCGAGGCGTTTCCGTTACTATCTCCAGATGTTCCGGAGCAATGCGATTGATGACATCCGTCGCTTGTATCTC
>JAUWEX010000046.1 GCA_030607235.1 Planctomycetota bacterium
GCGAATATCGCCAACATCGAATTTTTGCATTGTGGTTCTCTTCTCGAAAAATTTTCCTACGGCTCCGCCTTCGGCAACCGCTCCAGCAGGAATTCCACCAGGTGCCGGACGCGTCGCCCGACGCCTTCGGCGGCGAGGCGGTCCTGTATCTGCAAAATACAGCCCGGACAATCGGTCAGAACGGTCTGAGCCGCGCACGATTCTATCGCGCGGACCTTGTGCGAGGCGATGTCGGAGGAAAGGTCGTAGTGGAACAGGCTGAAGGATCCGCCGCCGCAACAGCGCGCGGCATCGGGCATCTCTTCGAAATCGCCCGCGGCGCGGAGCAGTTCGCGCGGTTCTGCGCTAAGACCCTGGCCCCAGATGAGATGGCAGGGATCGTGCCAGGTGATTTTTTCGTCGCTGGGCTGCAATTGCGGCCGGGCTTCGTTGACAAGGTACTCGCAGATGTCGCGCACTGGCGCGCTAAAACCGGCACCGCCTTCGAGGAGCGGTTCGTATTCGTGTTTGAGCATCCGCCCGCAACTCGCGCAGCCGGTAACTATCGCGTCGCATCCGATTTCGTTGAAGACCTCGACATTGTGTAGTGCGAGGCGCTTCGCCGCCTTCACGTCGCCGTAGCCGATAACGGGCTGCCCGCAGCAGAGTTGTTTTTTAGGCACAACGACGGTTACGCCGCAGCGGTTGAGCACCTCAACGAGCGCGCGGGCGATGCGGGCGTAGGAATAATTCGTCAGGCAGCCGATGAAAAACGCCACGCGGGCCTTTTCCTCGCCAACGGCGGGCGAGACATCGGGCAGGGCCTTGAGCGCGGACTGTGCGCTCAGCGAGGGGATGCGCCGCTTGCCGTTAAAGAGCAGCGGCAGGTTGCGCAGGTGCGGCGTGTTCTTGTCTCGCGGCAGAATCTTCTGGAAAAACGCCGAGAGACGCACCAGCAGGTTGAACAGCCACCGCCGCGGCAGGAGGTAACGGAAGATCAGCCGCCCGGCCAGCGGCACGCCGAGTTCGCGGGCCATTTTTTCGCGCGCGAAGTTTATCAGCATATCCACCCGCACGCCCGAGGGACAGTTGGCTTGGCAGCGCAGGCAGCGCAGGCAGGTCATCACGCTGTCCTTGACCTTGTCGCTGAGGGGAATCTCGTCTTTGAGGTACGCGCCGAGCAGGACGATCCAACCGCGTGCGACGTTGAGTTCGCTGAGGGTCTCGCCAAACACGGGACAGTGTGCGCGACACTTGCCGCAGCGCGCGCACAAGTCCAGTTCTCTTTGTATCGCTTCGGGGATCAATTTTCGGCTTTATATGCCACGCCTGACGGGTCCGATGTCGCCCACGGGCCACTTGTAGTGCTTCTTGAGGTCTTTGGTAGAGGCGCGGAAAGTTTCGGATTTTACGATAGAAGCGACGGCGTCGGCAAGCAGGTAGGATTTCCAGCGATCCATCGTAATAGTCATGTGATAGAGTTCGGAATCGTTCCAGTCGACACCGAAATTGTCGCTGATGAACCGGGCGCGCCACTTGTCGGAACGGTCCATGTATTCCTCGGCCTTGTCGTCGCCGATTTCGCGCATTTCCGCGACGTTGGCGATGCGGGTTCTGCGGCTGGCGGCAAGGCGCAGGTGCAGCACCCAGGGCACGTCTTTTAGGATGGCCTGCGCGCCGCGCCCGACGATCACGACACCGCCGCGCTCGGCAAGGTGACTGATGATCTGGCGGTATCCGGCGACGATGGTCTCCCGCATGAGGGGCCTTCGCTCCGGCTCGGGCTTGAGTTGTTCGGCGGTGTAGCGAACGTAATCCGTATCGTAATACGGCATGATGTCGAAGGGATAGGTTTCTTTGAACCACGCCGAGAGATGTGGTTTATGCACGCCCGCCTCTTCCTCTTTGACGATGGATTTGATCAGCGATACGATCTGTTCGGGGGCCTCGGCCTGGAGCGCGTCGATGGCATCCGCTTCGTGCTCGGTGGCGTGGGCGGCAAGGGCGGCGGCGCGAATGGCGTCCTTGTCCACGAAATCGTAGCCCAGTTTGCGCGCCAGTTCGCGCGCGAATTCGCCGTTGTCGCTTCCGGTGAGTCTCGAAATTGTAATAGTCGGCATATGTCCTCCTTAAATCTTAACAAGTACGTGGCCCTGGCCCGAGCGAAGTTCAGTAATCGCCTTTTTTGTGTTTTTCGGCGAGTTTGATGTAATCGGCAGCAAACGAGCGAATGTGTTCGAGGCGCGCCTCGTCGACCCGACCTTTGACCTGGGCCGGGATGCCCAGCACAATCGAGTTGGGCGGCACTTCCATCTTCTCGCGCACTACCGCACCGGCCCCGACGACGCTGTTTTTGCCGATGACCGCGCCGCTGAGCACGACAGCGCCCATGCCTATCAGAGAGTCGTCGCCGACGGTTGCGCCGTGGACCACCGCGGAGTGGCCGACGGTTACGCGATCGCCGAGGATAGTGGGATAAGTGTTATCGGTATGTACGACCGCGCCGTCCTGGATGTTTGTCTGTTCGCCGATTTTTATCTCGCGCATATCGCCGCGCAGAACCGCGCCGTACCACACGCTGCTGCCGCGGCCGATGGTTACGTCGCCGACGACGGAAACGGTTTGGGCGATGAAGACGGATTGGTGTATTTCTCCGCTGGATTTGATCATGTGTTCTCCTGTGCGTGTTGACCTGGACAATCGGACGCATTGTAACAAATACACTTCGCCCCGGCAAGCGGGCGGGCAATGCCCGCTCACAAACGGGGAGTAAGCACCTTCTCCGATACCCGCTCGCTGCCGCGCCTTCTCGGCGCGGGGCGCGTCGCTTGCACCTCCTGACAAATCTTGTAATCTTGCTGTGTTGTTGGTGGTTGTTGAATAGCAGGGACGCCATTGTATATCAGTACGATGTCGTACTGTTTTTTGATGATTGACAATTGTTTTTTCGTGCGTATAATGTGTGCATATAGCAGTTACGTGTTTTGGGGAAATATTTTCATCCATGTTAAAATTCGAGGTGTAATTATGAAGAAGGTTATAACAACGCTTATCCTGTGTGTGTCCCTGTCCTGCGCGACAGCCGTCGCGGACGCGATACTCTATTCCCAACAACCCTGGCTCGGGGAAGCAGGACACGAATTCAGCATCACAAGCCAATCTCAAATTAACATCGGTGACGATTACAGCGCTGTTGTGTTCGATAACTGGCAGGTAAACGAAGATGTTTCCATCACCGGTATTAGATGGTGGGGAGCGGAATACGAAGAGGCGGACAATATCACTTTTCACATCGTCATTCACGACAGCGTAGACAACAAGCCAGGCGATCTGGTGGCGGTCTGGGAATTCGACATATCGGAAGTCAATGAAACTTATTACGGTACGGCGACAACTTCGACGGATCTTTATCACACGGGAGCATCGACCTATTCCACCGCAAGAGATTTAACAATCAATCAATACAGTGTTGCGCTGCCCGATGCGTTTGTTCCGACGGCCAGCGAGGAATACTGGATAGGAATATACGCCGAAGTTGACGGCGCGGGATTCTGGGGATGGAGCGATTATATCTCCCAATATCCGGGTCCCTTCGATGGTGATGCGATAAAAATACTGGATTACAACCCGGCAACCGGAACGTACAGTCTTTATGAAGAATGCGATATTTGGCACACACCCTGCGGATGGGCGGGAACTGCTGATACGGCTTTCGAGTTGACAGGCGTACCCGAGCCCGGCACAATCGTTATGATAATAGCGGGGCTGGCGACACTGGTGGGAACGATTAAGGCGCGCTCATAGATTTTACGGCAATATCCACGAACATTCCGGGCGGTGTTGAGAAAAAAACGCCGTCCGTTTTTTTTCGTAAATTCATTTGCGCTGTGCCGTTATTGATTCTATAATCAACCGGATAGAAAAATGGTTTAAGGTTAGGCCCTTCATTGCCGATAAAACATGTGATTTCGGGATGGAGCGGCCATCCTGTTAGTAATTAACAACATGTTCGAGGCATTAATTCATGGAAATCCAAGGGCCCGGAAATATAGACAAAGCGCACAGGATCGAAACCACCAAGCGTGCCCACAAAAGCAACGGCATGGGCCAGATGGGTCCTATGAGGAGCGAAGACACGGCAGAGTTCACCGAGATTTCGCAGTTATTGAGCAAACTCTCTTCCGCGCCAGAAATCAGGAATGAAAAGGTCGAAGCGATCCGGCAGGAAATCGAAAGAGGCGAGTACCTCACCGACGACAAACTCGAATCCGCCGCAAACCGTCTGTTTGATCTGCTCGACTAACGTACACCCAAGAGTTACCCAAAAAGGCCTCCCGATATGGGTGGCCTTTTTCATCTGAAATCGAACAGGATCCGGCAAAATGATTACGTACGAACGATTCAAAGAACTCGAACTTCGCACCGCAAAGGTCATCCGCGCGGAAGAACATCCCAACGCCGACAGGCTTTACGTGCTCACGGTGGACCTCGGCGACGAGCAGCGCACGATAGTAGCCGGCATCAAACAGCACTACTCTCCCGAAGAACTCGAAGGCAAGACGATTATCCTGCTGGCCAACCTCCAGCCCACTACGCTTCGCGGCGTCGAAAGCGCGGGGATGCTGCTGGCGGCGGGCACCCCGGAGCGCGACAGGGTTGTGGTGCTGACCACCGACAAGGACCTGCCGCCGGGCTGCCGGATATCGTAGGCAGGCCCAGGCAACGCCTGGAGGCAATAGGAAAGTAACCATCTATTCCAACACCCGCGCCCTGCTTTTTGCCTGACGGCAAAAAGAAGCCGGGCGCTTCCACTCACTAACAAATCTTGTAATCCTGCTGTGTAGTTGTAACGATCTCTCGCCCAGGCAATCCGCGTGATGCGGACTCGCTGTCTGTCGCCCTTCGGCGACAGAAGCGCTTCGCTTTCACCCACTGACAATTTGGGCAAGTTTGCTGTGTTGAAAAGTCTTAAGTCGGACGACGGGCGAGGACGGAAAATCGAATGTGACCACCCGCCCACGAGTGAGGATTTTGAATTCCAGACGAAGCATACCGGTTCCGGCATTGCGCACACTCATCAGTTCGCCCTTGCTCCAGGCTGTACAACACCAGTCGTAGCGCGTTGAAAACGGTCTCCGGTTCAGTCTGAGTTATGATCATTCCGAATTTTACGCCTGCCCCTTCTTCCGGTCTCCGTCGCCTGCACACGGGTGCTCCTTCACATCACCGTGACACTTGCGAATCTGCTCCGGCGAGCAGTCCTCTGGCTTGCCCTTCAGGTTTTCCGGTTTCTGACAGCCTTCTTTCTTTTCATTGCAACAACACATTTTGGCACTCCTTTCTTGTCTGTGCGGGCCTCTTGTTTGAGGTCCAGCAACCTGTTGATCTTTTCTCGCCACGCGACGAGGGTTTCCTCATTCAGGTGGTAGTGGACGAAGTAGCCGCGCTTCTCGTCGATTACGAGGCCGGCGTCCCGCATGACGCGAAGATGCTGCGACACAGCGCCCTGCGTCACGTCCAGCCGGGCGGCTAATGCATTGACGCACAGCGCCCGGCCCTTCAGCATCTGCACAATCCGCACCCGCGTATCGACCGACAGCACCTTCAGCAGCCTCGCCATATCCTTGGGGTCATTCATTATAGTCTCCGCTAATATGCTATCACGCTGTCGCTGCAAAGTCAAATCATTTCTCGCTGACACACCTTGACAGAGTTAACAACCCCGTTTGCACAGCACCCCGATCCGAGACTTCAAACTTTCGCCGGGTAAGCAGGAAGCAGGCGGGCAGTGCCCGGCGGGGAAGCCCCGCTGCAAATAGGGAAGTAACCACTCATTTCAATTGGCGCTGCGCTGCTTTTCGCCTTTTGGCGAAAAGGGCGCTTGCTTCCACTCACTGGCGAAACTTGTGCGCGGATTCGCGATGTGATTTTCCATCCCCAGCCGAGGGCGGCCGGGCCACATTATCCCGCGGAAAGGGACACATCCCTTTCCGCCTGAGGCGGACGGCTTTGCGGTCTGCTTCTACTGAAAGGGACACATCCCTTCGCGCTGTCTAATCTCTAAATGCCTTAATTACAAGGACAGCAATCTCTGCATGAAAGCCTTTTCTTCCGCGAAGGAGGATGTGTCCCTTTCAGATCTCGACGAGTTCGTACTGCGCCGACCTCAAACCAATTTTCTCGCCGGGCCGTACCGGTGCGAAGTAAACTTTGCTCATTTTCCGTGCCCTGGAAATGCGCGATCACGCGTCCAAAAAAATATGAGAATGCGTTTCCGTCTCAAACCAACCGCAACCTCGTTCGTATAGTGAAGCAACAGACTACGGATGCCGGCGCTACTTGGGGTATTATAGCATCGGACGCAAACAGTTGCAAAAACCGCTCAATATACTATAATCCGAAGTTCATAGAATATGGCCGGCGGATGGGCCGGCACAAACAGGCACCAATTACGGAGGATGCCCAGATGAAACCCGCAAGAATACTTGCCGCCACTTTGATATGCGTCATGGTTTTCGGTTTGCTCTGCGTTCAGGCCGCAACGACCAAAATCACGGTCAACGCCATCCAGGGTGAAAAGGCATACGCCAAAATCACCGGGATCGACGTCGAAAAAGGCACTATCACGTTCGACAAACAGGTATACAAATGGACCGAACTTATGGACGTGAAACTCGCCGAAGCCGAACTCTCGCCGGTGGACTTCACAAAAAATCCCGCGCCGAAGAGCAAGTATCGCATTATCTTCCGCAACGGCAATCACATCCTCGGCAACATCGTCAACGGCAAGGTGATCGGGACCGACCTTTATCTCGAAGTCGCCCTCGAAACGAGCAACACCCCCGTACTGTATCTCGCCGGAACCGTCGCCGCGGTTCAAAACCTCGCACCGGAAGCGTACCGCCTCATGGCGCTGAACGATCTCGTCCGCCAGGCGGAGAACACCCCCTTCGGCAAGATCCAGTTCAAAAACGAGTTAATCAATGCCAGCGGCCTGAAAAAAAAGTACAAAAATTCGCCCTCGGAATTCAACGAACACGCCCAGATTATGCTCGAGGAAAAAACCGCAACCATTCTGGAACGTGTTAACACGCGAACGAAGAGCGATTACTACTACAACATCCCTCGCGAAAAGGGCGACAAGAAGGAATATCGCGGCACGGTTATCGATATCGTCGCAACGAAATCGGGGCTGAAAGTCTCCTTCAAAGACTCCCGCACAAAGACGAAGATCACCAACAATCTTGACGCAATCTATGGGCTTTCCTTTAAGGATAACGGGATAAGCACGCCCAGGGGATTCGGGGCGAACCCGTACATAAAAATACTCACCCGCAAAGGCTCGATACTTACCGGCAAAATCGTTGGCTCGACCGACAAGTCCTTCACCATCGAGACGGACATCGGCACCAAGGACAATCAGGGTGCA
>JAUWEX010000371.1 GCA_030607235.1 Planctomycetota bacterium
ACGAATATCCCGCGGCCCGCTGGCGCGACGAGGGGCGCGTCGCGCTCGACGCCGCACTTCTCGCCGGTATGCCGGACGCAGCCGCGCAGCACTCCCTGCGCCGTGCGCTGATCGCGCTGGGTATTCCGCTGAAAAAAATCACCGCCCGGCACTTCCGCCGCCTCCTGGAACTCCTCGCCGATACCGCGCCGCGCACCGTGCAACTGCCCGGCGGCCTCGACATCCGCCGCGCCGGAAACGCGCTGGTGCTGGAGAAGCGCGGCCGCGCGAAAAAAATCACCTGCGAAGAATTCGCCCTGCGAAAAGGTGTGCAAACCCGCGTCGCGCCGCTCGGCTATCGCTTCGCGCTCAAACCGCGCTGCATTTCGGCCGCGAAGATCAAAGAATTTTTCGCGACAAAATCGCCGCTCGAAGAAATCTTCGACGCGGACTGCATCTCCGGGCCGCTGTGCGCGCGTGCGGCCAGGCCCGACGACGTATTCCGCCCGCTCGGTCGCAAGAGTGCGATCCCCCTGACAAAATTCCTCGCCGCCCAGGGCCTGGGTTGGCGCGAGCGCGAACGCGCCGTGGTCGTGGCCGACGACGTGCGGCTGGTCTGGATAGTGGGGGTGCGCCTGAGCGAAGACGTGAAGGTGCGCGCTTCTACGAAAAAAATTCTCCACCTTCGCGCCGGGGAAAATTAGGGCATTTTAAGATATTGCATTTCACCGCTGACAACGCACCCGCCGCCTGTTATCATTGAACCGATGAGCGAGAAACACGAATATTATATGAAGCGGGCCATCGGCTTGGCCAAGCGCGGGCGCAAGCGGGTTCCGCCGAACCCCCTCGTGGGCGCGGTTGTCGTCAAGGGCGGCAAAATCATCGCCGGCGGCTACCACGCTTATTTCGGCGGGCCGCACGCCGAGCGCGCCGCGCTCAAACGCGCCGGTTCCGCCGCGCGCGGCGCTACGCTCTACGTTACGCTCGAACCCTGCTGCCACCACGGCAAGACCCCGCCCTGCACCGACGCGATCATCGAAGCCGGAATCAAAAAAGTCGTAGTCGCACATCGCGATCCGATCGATTTCGTCCGCGGCAAAGGAATCTCGCAATTGAAACGCGCCGGTATCGAAGTGGTCGAAGGCGTTATGCGCGAAGAATCGGCCCTGATAAACCTGCGCTATCTCAAGCGCGCCCGAACCGGCGCGCCGTACGTGATTTCCAAATGGGCGATGAGCCTCGACGGAAAGATCGCCGCCCGCACCGGCGACTCGCGCGGCATCAGTTCCGAGCGCTCCCTGAAATACTCCCACGGCCTGCGCGCCGAAGTCGACGCGATTCTCGTCGGCGTGCGCACCGTGATCGTCGACAATCCCGAACTCACCTGCCGCCGCGTCGACGGCCCCAGCCCCGCGCGGATTGTGCTGGACGCGCGATGCGACCTGCCGCTGCGCTCCCGTCTCGTCCGCAGCGCCAGGAAAATCCCGCTGATTGTTGCGACTACATCCGCCGCGCCCGTATCGCGGCGCGAAGCCCTGACTCGGCGCGGAGCGGAGGTGCTGGTGGTTCGCAGCCGCAAAAAAAACCGGCCCGACGTAACCGCCCTGCTCAAGGCTCTCGGCGAGCGCGGCTGCACGAGTTTGCTGGTGGAAGGCGGCGGCGAGGTACACGCCTCGTTTCTGGAGAGCGGGCTGGTGGACGAGGTTTGCGTTTTCGTCGCGCCCGGGATCATCGGCGGCCAGACCGCTACACCGGCGGTCGGCGGCACCGGCGCGAACCGAGTCGCCGATGCGCTTCGCCTTGTTGAGACCCACACCCGCCGTCTCGGCCCCGATACTCTCATTCGCGGACGTCTGCGCGACCTGTCGTACTACCTCGGCAGGTAAACGCTACTCGTAAAGCGCCAGCGTCGCCTCGCAGCGCCGCACGACTTCCGCGACCAGTTCC
>JAUWEX010000207.1 GCA_030607235.1 Planctomycetota bacterium
ACCTCCGAGGCGATGCGCTCGATGTTGTAGACGCGCACCTCGCCCTTCGCGCGGCAGCGGCCCACCAGGTACCATCGCCCCGACCAGGCCGCCATCCCGAACGGCTCGACCGTCGTGGCGCGGGGTTTTTCGCGGGCCAGCGAGTGGTAGAGAAATTCGACCGGCGCGCGCCTCGTCAGCGCTTCGGTCAGCGCGGCGCGTTTGCGCTCGCTCTCTTTGTCGGCGGGCAGCCCCAGCGAGAGCACCATCGTCTCGGCGGGTTCGTCCAGCGCGTCGGCCTGGTCGGGCGACGACGCCACGAGTTTTATCAGCGCGCGGCGCGCCTCGGCGTGGATGCCCGCCTTAGGCGGGTTCGGCCCGGCGATGCCCGAGGCGATTACGCTTAGCGCCAGCGCCTCGTCGGGCGAAATCTCAATCGGCGGCAGGAACGAATCGCGCCTGCTGATGACGTAGCCATCGTCGAGCGTGATGTCGGACTGGATGAACTCGATCGGCATCCCGTGCGCGCGCAGTTCGTCCTTGTCGCGCTCGAAGCGGCGCTTGAGCGATATCTCATCCACCTCGTCGTCGTAGCCCACGACATGACCGCGGATCTCCGACCACGGCACGGGCCGTCGCGATTTCATCAGGCGCGAAACCAGGTTGAGCAGTCGCTCGTATTTCGGTATCTTCTCCAAAATCCGCCCGCGCTATTTCAAGGGTTTGTTTTTCAGGAGGTTGAGCATCAGCCGCACCGGCGCGCCGACGGGGCCTTTGGCGAAGCCGCGGTGCAATTTGGGCACACCGCTCGAACCGGCGATGTCCATGTGAACCCACGGATATTTCTCCGCGAAGAAACTCAAAAATCCCGCCGCCGTGCTCGCGCCCGCGCCGAAGTTGTCGCTGATGTTGCGCAGGTCCGCGATCTCGCTCTTCATCGCCTCGCGGTGCTCGTCCCACAGCGGCAGTTGCCACACGCGCTCGCCCGTGTCGGTTTGCGCGTCCTTGACTATCTCGATGAGGCGCTCGTTGCTGCCGAAGATGCCCGTCGCCAGATGCGCCAGCGTCGCCGCGCACGAGCCGGTCAGCGTTGCGAAGTCGAACACCGCGTCGGGTTTGTAGCGCTCGGCGTAGGTCAGCGCCTCGGCCAGCAGCAGCCGCCCCTCGGCGTCGGTGTTGAGCACCTCGACGGTCTTGCCCGCCATGCTCTTGACCACGTCGCCCGGGCGCGTGGCGTTGCCGCCGGGCATGTTCTCCGAGGCCGGTATCAGGCCGATGACGCGGCGCTTGAGTTTGAGCGCGCCGACGCCCTCCATTATCGCCAGCGCCGCCGCGCCGCCCGCCATGTCGCCCTTCATCTCCGCCAGGCCCTTGCTCGGCTTGAGGCTGATGCCGCCCGCGTCGAAGGTCAGACCCTTGCCGATGATCACGACGGTTTCTTTTGCGCCTTTGGGATTGTGTTCGAGGACGATGAACTTCGGCGGCGTGGCCGAGCCTTTCGCCACCGAGAGGAGCGCGCCCATGCCGAGTTTCTGCATCTCCGCCTTGCCCAGCACCCGGCATTTCATGCGATAGGTCGAGGCGATTTTTTTCGCGACCGTCGCAAGATACGCCGGTGTCGCGATGTTGGCCGGATCGGTTACCAGTTCGCGCGCCATGTTCACGCAGCGGCCGGTTATCAGGCCCTCCGCGCCGCCGGTCTTTACGGCTTTGGCGTGGGGCGTGATGACGCGGATCGCGCCCAGCGCGGCGGACTTTTTCCTGTCGGTCTTGTGCTTGTCGTAGGCGTAGGTGCCGACGACCGCGCCCTCGGCCAGCGCCTTGCCGAGCAGTTCGGGCGACACGCCCTTGATCTTCAGGCCGACGAAAGTCATCTCGCGCAGTCCCTGCTTTTTGGCGAGGCGCGCCGCGGCGGACGATGCGCTGCGCAGCGCGTCGGAGTCGAACTTGTCGCGCTTGCCCAATCCCACGAGTAGCAGCCTTTTCGCGGCGAGGCCCTTCGGCTCGACGATTACGAACGTCTCTCCGGTCTCGGCGGCGAAGTCCTTGCCGGAGGTGATTTTTCTGATAGCGCCGCTCGTGGCCGCGTCGATTTTTTTCGCTTCGGCGGGCAGGCTTTTTTCTTCGCTGAACAGCGGCAGGACAAGCAGTTCTGTTTTGATTTTTTCGGCGGCGGCGGTCGTGGTCTCAAATTTCATATTGCGCTCCAAGTAGGATTTTCGGGAAGGCCGCATTATATTCACCCCGCCCCCGCAGGTCAACTTCCATCGCCCGCGCGCAATCGCCGACGAGCGCAATCGACCGGCGTTATCCTGCGTCGGCCCTGATTTCCCTGTTGCAATAGCGACCGACTGTATATAATATCTTTCTTGAAGCGCTGGCTCGGAACGCGGAAGCGAATCGGAGCATGACATCGCATGCTTGCAGGAAAATAACCGCATGACCCGAAAATCATCCTCATGGAAACCCGTCTACTCGATCACGCCGAAGGTGGCGCGACTTCTGATGGAAATCGAGGCCGCCCGCGCCGAGGTCGAGCACGCACCTCTGCCGCCGACCGTCGAGGCGGAACTCCGGCGCCAGGCCCGCGTGCGCTCGACCCACTACTCGACGCGCATCGAGGGCAACCGCCTGACGCTGGCGGAAGCGGAAAAGGTCATAGACGGAGCGAAGGCGGATTTTCACGGGCGCGAACGCGACGTGCGCGAAGTCGGCAATTACTGGAACGCCTTGATTCGGGTGGAGGAGTGGGCCGCGGCTGGCAAACCTGTGAGCGAAGAGATGATCCGCCGCCTGCACGCGCTTGTCCAGTCCGGCGCGCGCTCCAAACCCACGCCATACCGCACCGAACAGAACGTAATCCGCGAATCGGGTTCGGGCGAGATCGTTTATTTGCCGCCAGAGGCGCGCGACGTTCCCGCACTCATGGCGGAGATGGTGCGCTGGATATGCGAAGCGGAAAAATCCGGAATACCAACCCCTATCATCGCCGGGCTGTCGCATTACCAGTTCGTAACGATACATCCCTACTACGACGGCAACGGCCGCACCGCGCGGCTGCTCGCGACCTTCATCCTGCATCGCGGCGGATACGGCTTGCACGGCTTTCTGTCCGTCGAGGAGTACCACGCCCGCGATCTGGCCGGATATTACCGTGCCCTGGCGCTTCATCCGCATCACAACTACTATATGGGCCGGGCCGAGGCGGACGTAACGTCGTGGGTGGAGTATTTCGTCGCCACGCTGGCCAAGACCTTCGAGGCGGTCAGGAAGGAAGCGGGGCGTTTGCTGAAGGAAGGCGCGCCATCCGAGCCGGAGCCTCTGCGAAAACTGGATCGCCGCGCCAGGGTGGTGCTTGGGCTGTTCGCCGATACGGATCGCATCGCCACTCCCGACGTCGCCCGCGCACTGGGGCTGTCCGAGCGCATGGCCCGCACGCTGTTGGGACGGTGGGTCGAGGACGGCTGGCTGGCGATCGCCGAGCCGTCGCGCCGGAAGCGGTCTTACGAATTAACGGCGGTTTATCGGCAATATATCGGCGGCTTATCGGCAAAGACCGCTCCAAAGGGGGCCGCAAAGAAGCGCGGCAAATAATC
>JAUWEX010000167.1 GCA_030607235.1 Planctomycetota bacterium
GTCTCGCAGGGGCTGGGTCATATCGACGAGTTCTATCCCGTTTTCCTCGCAGAATTCCTTGAGTAGTTCGCACTGCACGGCGCGATTGTCGCGAAGCATTTCGCGGGCCTGCCGGGCGCTGTCCACCTGAACACGTTTATCCAGGCAAAGATACCGGTAATAAACATCCCAGTCGTATTCGTGCTCCATTTGCTCGAACATCGCCGTAATTTTGGCGGGAAAATATGTAATCACAAGCCGCGCGCCGATTTTATCGCACTCGGATTTCGCGGCCAGCAGGCTCTCGCGGCAGATTTCCCAACCCCGGGAATTGAGAATGTCTTCGCGCGAACGGGAGGCGACGGCCATGTGGCTGCGACAGAAAACGTATGTTTTCCGCTTGCCCGCCGCGACGACTTCGCACGGGATCTGGTACTCCCGCCCGGCCTCATCGGCGCTAACCGCTCCGAATTTGCCAGCCAACTTTATCAACATCTTCGTGGTCGGACGATTATACGGAAACGGTCGGTTGTCCAGCCCGTGGTATTTGCGTATATAATCGCTCCACGAAAGGCCCGAATTTTGGAATCGGTCGAAAAATTCGGCTTCCCACAAGTCGTTACCCTGGAAGTATCCCCATATAACTGTTTTGGGCTTTTTGTCGAGGCCGTATTTCCGGAGCACCATGAGTTCCTGTTGGAATGAATACATAACGGTCCCGGCGTTGTAAATCGTCTTTGCGGTCTTTTCCCTCAACAGACTCGTCCAGTAGTATTGATATGGAATCGGAGGAGTAAGATAAGAATCTCCAACCGCAAAAATGTCGCATTCATCGGGTACAACATCGTTAATGAAACCGTTTCGGTCAATCTTGACATGAATTACCCTGTCATTTTCAAGCTCATCAAGACTGGCCGGCTTCGCTATCTCACGACTTGTTATCAAATCGCCGTCGCGCAACGTATTGATTACATGATCCGCCTCAAAACCACAGCGATACCGTATCCCAAATTCTTCGTCAACAACAAAAGAAGTGCCCTTTACGCCTAACTGGTAGGCTATTGCCGGATCGTCGTAGCAAACAAGCGGCATAATTGAGGGCAAGAATACGTCTGTGATGACAAGACAAATTAAAGAGGTAACGGTTACAACTAAGAATTTTTTCAATCGTCTGATTATTTTGGCGCGTGTGGCGCTCAGCGAAATCAATCCCAGCACGACCACCGCGGCGAGTGAAACGACCACAACGGAAAGCCCAATAACTGTGTATCCAAAAATCAGCGGATTCCATCCCGGCACTTCGGATAATTCCATGGGACGCAACAAGACAGCGCCCACCACCGCAAAGAACAACAACGCCGACACAATCAAAACGGAACGCAATATCCGGGTATTGGGATTTACACTCGTGCTCTTATCGCTCATACAGACCTACTTTCATCATAACAAAGTACCGGCACAAAACGATTCCAATAATATCGGTTCCTGCGGCAGCGGCACAATCCATCATCGTCTTGTATCCCCTGCTAGATCAGCGGATAAATAAACGGAGCAACAACCTCGGTAAACACCAGCAGAAGGCCGATTATCAACAGCGTCAACACCAGCGGAATCAGCCAATACATTTTTTCTTCCCGGAGAAACTGCAAAAATTGCCTTATGATTTTGAGTCGCTTCTTCATTGCGTCTTCCTCACAAATCGCAAATTGGGTCGTCAGTGTATGGCGCTGTCCTCGGCAATCCGCCTGAGCGCTTCGTCGCCGAGGTCTCTCTTCTGCACATGCTGTTTGTCCAGCATGTAACCGCCGAGGAAGAGGTAATCCATATCCGTCTGCTCAAAACACGTGTACGCATCCTGCGGCGTATGTACGATCGGCTCGCCGCGAATGTTGAACGAGGTGTTGAGCAGCACCGGCGTGCCGGTGAGTTTTTCAAACTCGCGCAGCAAGCGGTATACCAGCGGGTTTTGCTCACGGGTCATCGTCTGCACGCGCGCCGTGCCGTCCACGTGCGTAATCGCCGGAAGCACGTCCAGTTTGTCCTGGTGAACGTCGCCGATGAGCAGCATGTACGGCGAAGGAATGTGCATGTCGAAATACTTCGACTGGTCCTCCACCGTAACTACCGGCGCGAACGGCCGGAAGGCTTCGCGGTGCTTGACGCGCGCATTGAGTACGTCTTTCATGTCGTGCAGCGTGGGGTTGGCGAAGATGGTGCGATTGCACAGGGCGCGCGGCCCGAACTCCATCCGGCCCTGAAACCAACTCGCGATCTTGCCCTGCGCAAGCACCTCGGCAGCTTTTTTGACCAGCTCGTCTTCGGTCAGTTTCGTATAGTGAATGTTTCGCGCACTGAGGAATTTCTGTATTTCCTCATCGGTAAAATCGTCGCCGGTGTAGGCGTTGTCCATGACATAGGTGCGCTTGTTGCCCATGACGGTGTTCCAAAGATAAAACGCTGCGCCCAGCGACGTGCCGCCGTCGCCCGAGGCGGGCTGGACGAAGATGTCCTTGTACGGCACTTCGCGCATGATGCGCCAGTTCGCCAGGCTGTTAAGCCCCACGCCGCCGGCGATGCACAGGTAGTCCGCGCCGGTACGCTCTTTGAGCGAACGCGCCATCTTGACTTCGATTTCCTCCAAAACATGTTGCAAGGTCGCGGCAACATCGAGTGACAACTCGCTCATCGCTTCGCCGGCCTTGCGCTGCGGACCGAATACTTTGAAAAATTTCGGACCGATCATGCGCATCTTGTGGGTGTATGCGAAATAATCCATGTTGAGCTGGAATGAGCCGTCGGCGGCGACATTGACGATGTCTTCGAATTCCTTTTTGAAACGCGGCTTACCGTACGACGCCAGGCCCATGACCTTGCCTTCGCCGCTGTTTACGCGGAATCCCAGCCATGCAGTTACCATGCTGTATAGCAGGCCCAGCGAATGGGGAAAGTCGATCTCGTGTGTAATTTCGATATCGGTGCCGCGTCCCATGCCCATCGCGGTGGTCGAGTTCTCGCCGACGCCGTCGAGCGTCAGGATCGCGGCTTCCTCGAAGGGCGAGACGAGAAACGCGCTGGCTGCGTGCGCCAGGTGGTGCCCGACGAAGGCGATCTCGCCCTTGTATTTTAACTCGTTTTGCATCACATTCGGCACCCATAGTTTGCGTTTGAGCCATGAGGGCATGGCGCGCACGAACATCATGTAACCACGCGGGAAGGAGTGCACGGTCGTGCGAAGGATGCGTTCAAATTTGCGGAAAGGCTTCTCGTAAAACGCCACGTAGTCGATATCGTCGATGGTCAGGCCGTTGTAATCGAGCGCAGCCTTGGCGGCGTTAATGGGAAATTCGCTGTAGTGCTTGCGGCGCACAAAACGCTCTTCCTCGGCGGCGAAAACGAGTTCACCGTCTTTGAGCAGCGTTACGGATGAATCGTGATAAAAGCACGAAATTCCAAGTATATACATTCTCTCTCCGCAATCGGTTCGATTGTCAGAACAGGCGTTGAATCTTTTCCAGCGTCTTGTCGCCGGTTTTTCTTTCAACCCAGTAACTCTCTCTTCGCTCAAATTTCACGTCGAGCAGTTTTGTGCGAAACAGCCGAGTGAAAAGCGCCGTTAGACCAACGCCGAACACAAAGCCCAGCGTAAGCAGGACAATGTTGACAGGCAGGACGATATACCGCGCCATCTTTTTCCACGTTTGCCACGCCTCGGCAAGACTGCCATGTATCGTGATCAAGGCAAACATAACAGCGGGCACGATTGTCAACAGCAGGGCATAGCCTTCGAGGAACAGTGCGATGAGTGCAATCGCTGTGAGCGCGATCAATGATGAGATGATTTCGGGCAAACCGTAATTTCGCCTGTTCAAACCGCCTCCTTTATCGAAAAAAACATAGCATAGCAATAAACGATGATATCCTATACTTTGGTTTGCACTAAAGCAAAGTCCAATCTGGAGCATTATCGGCAAAAAAATAAGACATCTTGACCGGCACATGCCTTGCAAAATTTATATAAAAATAAAATTTCATGCCATTCACGCCTCCAATAACCTATAAGTGCATATTTTCACACATATTGCTAAATTTGCCATTGACTGTCCAATATGGCCGTGATATAAATAAAGATGCTGAAATTGACAGATAGGGGCAATAGGCTGCGCCGCAAGGCAAAGCCGCGTTGTATGGTGAAGATTATGAGCAATT
>JAUWEX010000032.1 GCA_030607235.1 Planctomycetota bacterium
AGCACCGCGATTGTGCGGCCGCCGGCCTTGAGCGCGCCCTCGTGTGCCGCCGAGTCTATGCCGCGCGCCAGCCCGCTTACGATCGTAAATCCGCGCGCCGCGAGTTCCATCGCGATGCGCTCGGACTGGTTGCGGCCGTAAAGACTGCAACGCCGCGCGCCGACTATGCCCACCGCGAGCGCGTCGGTTTTTTTCAGTTCGCCGCGCACGTACAGCAGTATCGGCGGCGTGTGGATGTGCCGCAGCGATTCGGGGTATTCGTCCGACCAGAACGGCACGATGCGCACCTCGTGCTGCTCGACCAGCGCGATCTCGATTTCGAGGTCGGCCTCTTTTTTGGCCACGCCGATTCGCGCGGCGATGTCACGCCGGATGTCGGGGACCTGTGCGATCTGTCGCTCGGGGGCTTTGAGGATCGCCTCCGCCGAGCCGAAGTGCTCGTAGAGTTTCAGAAACGTGCGCGAGCCAAGTCCGCTGGTCATGTTCAGCACGAGCGCGGCCCGGATGTCTTTTTCGCTCAATCCCATCCGGCGTCCTTCAGTAGTTTTGCGATGTCCTTCGTCGTATGGCCGCCGACGATCCCGACTTCACCGATGCGGCGCGGCAGGACGAGCGTTATCGTCGACCCGCGTGTCTTTTTGTCGCGCGCCGTCAGTCGCGGAAGCCGCTTTTGCAGTGCGGCGGGGATGCGCACGGGCAGGTCGAACTTCGCCAGCAGGTCGGATAATTTATGCAGCGTCGTTGCGGAACACATTTTTTTCAGCACCGCGATTTTCGCCGCCGCGACCATCCCCATCGCCACCGCCTCGCCGTGCCGGATGCGCCCGTGCCCGGCGGCGGTCTCGACGGCGTGGCCGACGGTGTGGCCGAAATTCAAAATCATGCGTCTGCCGCTTTCGCGCTCGTCCTGCCCGACGACTCCGGCCTTGAAGCGCGCGCACGCGGCGATGATTCCGGCGAGCACTTTCGGATTGCGCGCCTTTATCGCCTCGGTCTCGCGGGCGATGCGCGCGAAAAGACGCGCGTCGCCGATGACGGCCGTTTTTATCACCTCGGCCATGCCCGCGTTGAAGTCGCGCGTGCTCAGCGTCGCCAGTGCACACGGGTCGATCAGGACGATACGCGGCTGGTGAAACGCGCCGACGATGTTTTTGCCTCCGGGCAGGTTGACGCCGGTTTTGCCGCCGATGCCGGAGTCTGCCTGCGCATTGAGCGTCGTGGGAATTTGCGCGAATGGTATGCCGCGCATGTAAACCGCCGCCGCGAAGCCCGCCATGTCGCCGATTGCGCCGCCGCCGAACGCGACCAGCGCGTCGTCGCGCCCGGTTCGCGCTTTCAGCATTTGCGCGCACAACCGCTCGACGACCGAAAGTTTTTTCGCCGCTTCGCCGCGCGGCACGCGCAAAGTAACGACCTCGCGCAGTTTCGCAAGGTCGGCGATGATTTTTTTCGCGTGGGTCTTCGCCAGCAGCGCGTCCGTTACGATGACGATGCGCCCGCCGGCGAAACGCTTCGCGATGATTTCCGGCGCGCGCGCCAGCAGCCCTTCGTCGACGATGATTTCCGTCCGGGCGGTGTCGGTCTTGAGGTGCAAACGTTTCATTGCGCGGCCTCCTGCAATGCGACCAGCGCCGCGCCGAGCGCGCCGACGGTCTGCGGGTTTTCCGGCACGACGACCCGGGCCGACAGCACCTCGCGCAACGCGCTGACCACGCCCACGTTATGCGCGACCCCGCCGGTCAGCACGACCGTCTCCGTCGCGACCGCGCCGTGCAACGACGAGAGCATCCCGGCGACGCGCTGGGCGACCGAGCGGTTGAGCGCGGCAAGGATGTCGGCGACGGCTGCGCCCCGCGAGATAAGCGAGATGACCTCCGACTCGCCGAACACGGTGCAGGTGCTGGCGAGTTCGATTCTGGTTTTCGATTCCAGAGAGCGGCGTCCAGCCTCTTCGACCGGCACGTGCAGAGCCGCGGCCATGACCTCCAGAAACCGGCCCGTGCCGGCGGCGCACCTGTCGTTCATCGCGAAATCGTCCGGCCAACCTTGCGCGGTAAGGAGGATGGCCTTGGTGTCTTGGCCGCCCATGTCGATGACCAATCCCGCGCCGGGGCACAGATCTGCCGCACCTCGCGCGTGGCAGATGATCTCGCTTATCGCGCGGTCGCGAAAGACAACGTTCTCGCGGCCATAGCCGGTGGAGACCGCGCCGGAGATCGCGGATACGTCCACCTCCGCCGCCCGCACCGTCTCGTCGCGCAGGTCTTCGGCGGTTGCGGCCATGTCGGGTCGTGTCGGACGGACGACGGCCGCCAGCACGCGCCTTGTGTCGTCTATGATGACCGCGTCGGCGGAAACCGAGCCTATGTCTATGCCGAGATAAAACATCGCGCCGCTATTCTATTTGACGCGGCCCCGATATTCAATCCAATAAAAAACCCGCCTCACGGGAGACGGGTTTTCGTTTGCCTGTGTTTGCCTTTGCGTTACATTTCGTGCAGGTATCGGTACATGATCTTGCGCGCCTCGATCAGGCGGTCTTTGTTGGAGAGTTGCGAAAGTCGCATGTTCATGTCCTTGTCATTTTTGTCGAGCAGGCGTTTTATCGCGAAATCGATCGCGGCCTTCGGGAAGGCTCCGCGCTCGAAAATCCTGCGGTTCTTTTGCAGCGCCCTGGCCGATTCGAAGCACGACTGCGGCAGCGATTCCAGCCGGTCGGCGATTTTGGAGACGTTGCCGACGACATACAGTTTTTGCGCGACCTTGAGGCCGTCTTTCATCGTCAATCCGTGCTCCGCCGCAACGCACATCGCCGCGAGAAGCAGGTAAACGTCGGCCGAGCCGTCGGGCACACGGAACTCGATCGTCTGGCGTTCGTAGTCGCGGACGAAAGGTTCGATCTGGTCGGGGTTGGCCTTTTTGTCCAGGTTGCCGACGTTCTGCCAGCCCAGCGGCACGCGCACGAGCGCCGAGCGATTGCCCTTGCCCCAGCAGACCAGCGTCGGCGCTTCCTGGTGCGCCACCAGCCGCAGATAGGCCGAGGGCACGGTGTTGCCGAAGGCCGTGAGGCTGGGCGCGAGCGTTAGCAGCCCGGCGATGATTTTGCGCGATGTGTCGGTCAGACGACCCCTGCGGTCGATCACCTGCTGTTCGCCGTCTCTGAAGAAGTGGAGGTGGATGTGCAGGCCGCTGCCCGCGTCGCCCTCGTCGATTTTGGGCGCGAACGAGGCGTTGTAGCCGTGCTTCATCGCCACGCAGCGGATGACCCACTTGGCGAGCATGATATCACGGGCCGCCTTTTCGATCGGCGAGGGCAGGAACTCGATTTCGTATTGCTCCATGTGCTTGCCGTCGATATCGGGCCGCTCGCTGCTGATTTCGGTGATATTGCCGACTTCGGAGTGGCAGTATTTCACCGAGCCGGTGATTTGCGCGATGGCCAGCATGATTTCGTCGACGACCGCCGACATCTTGCTGAAGGGCGCGGCTTCGTGGTACAGGCTCTGCGGCTGCGCGGGGAACAGTCCCGCGGGGTCGAACATCAGGTAGAATTCCACCTCGCCCATCGCCTGCAGTTCGATGCCGGTCTTTTTTTGCAGGCTAATTGCGCATTTTGCAAGGATGTTGTCGCAGGAAGTCGGCGCGGGCTTGCCGTTTTTGTCGAAGAAGCGGCAGAACACGCTGAGTGTGTTTTCGCTGAACGGGTCGAGAAACGCGGTGCTGTAAATCGGCACGACGTACAGATCGCTTGAGGCCGGATCGATCATGCCTTTGAAAATGTTGGAGCCGTCGACGCGCTCGCCTTCGGCGAGGATGCATTCGATCTGGCGGTAGTTCAGCACCGGCACCTTGAGTTCCTTGAGCCGCCCGTCGTAGGCCGGGTAGCGCAGGCGGACGTTGGTGATGCCGCGCCTTTCGATGATGTCGAGCAGGTCTTCGCGCTGAAAGTCTTCGGGCAGTTTGCCCAGTTCCCGCACGAGCGGGTTCGCGTGCAGGCGTGTCGGATCGTGTTCGGACATTTCGCTTGTTCCTCCGGTTTTTTTGCGTGATTAGGATACTCTGTTGTCTAATCGGAATTCTGTATTATATTACTTTGGCTTATCGGCGCAACATGCGTTTACGGGCGGCGGGAAATTATGCGAGAGAAAAGCCATCTTAAATACGGTCGGGAGCACATCGTGCTTGACTTGCCCGACGGCCCGGCGTGGCTCGAATTGCACCCGGACGATGCGGCGCGCCCCGTCCCGAAGCCAGCAACAACCAGTGGCTCGACTACCTCGTCGGTTGCGCCGTCGCCGCCTTGATCCAGGGTGCGATCCTCCCCGGAACAGACGCAAGGACCATAACGAAGAAGACGAAGACACGACTTTCCGATCTGCAAGGAAGGAGAAGCAGATGACCGACTCCGAAAAGCGAACGAGGCTGTCCGACATTCAGAATAGCGGCCCGCGCGGTTTGGAATGCCGCAAATGCGGGTGCAGGCATTTCCGTGTTCTCTATACACGCCCCGCATCCCACGGGGGGATTTTGTGTCCGGCAAATTGAGCGTAGAGTGCGCCGGCGGTTTGCGCCGGAGCCAACGCATTGCGTGATAATGCGTTATGAAAAAACATCCCGAAGGTGCGCAAAACGGCACGATCCTTGCTTCAGTAAGGCGGTTTCGGCAACGTAAAAAAGACGAAAAAAACAAAAAAAACCGAGACTTTTTTGCCTCTCATGTGTCTGGATGTATAGCGAAGAACTCTAAATCCGTGGGCTCGCCCCGAATGGAATTTTGATGCTTGCCTATATTGGGAGAAGTGCCGATGAAAACAATCAGCGTAATCGCATTGACCGTCGTTTCCACGTCCACCCTTGGCCGCTCCCGTGGTGTTCCAGACAGATACTTACTCATTCCCGCTTTCGCCCAACGACGAAACACTGACATTCGATCAATTCAACATAGCTGGCGGCATAGTGGTGATACCCAAGGGCGAGAAACTGCCGAAACCCGCCGCAAAACCAATGGTCTACAACAAGGCATAGGCAAGTGGGCTTCATAGATAAGGCACGGCATCTCATTTCCGGCAAGCAACAGCAACACCACAGCGGAGAGGACGACCCGGGACTCGCGTCTCGCGGGAGATTCCTGCACGTCAGGTTGGACACCGGCCTGCGTTGCAACCTGCGCTGCAAGATGTGCTTCTTCTCCACCACTGCGCTGAATATCCCCTTCAAGCAGATGACGATAGAGCGCTTCCGCATCATCATGGAGAGGATCGCACCACATACTGAAAAGATGGCACTCTCGTGTGCAGCCGAGCCCCTGATGTCGAGGTGTTTCTTCGACGCGCTCAAGGAGGTTGACAGCTACGAAATTCCCTACCTCTACCTGATAACAAACGGCACGCTGCTGGACCGGGCGGCGGCGGAGAGACTGCTGGACTCGTCACTGGACAAGGTCTGCGTCTCGCTGGACGGCACCACGGAGAAGACCCTGGCAAAGATCCGCCCCGGGGCCAGCTTCAAGAAGATTAAGGTGAACCTGCAACAGTTCATAAAGATTAGAGATGAGCGCGGCCAAACATCCCCCCTCCTGTCGCTGAACATGGTGTTGATGCACTCCAACATACGGGAGGCACCGGCGCTTGTGCGGCTGGCGGACGAACTGGGTGCGGACGCGGTCTTCTACCGGCACTTGGTGCCGTGGTCGCGCTTGGACATCAGAAGAGAATCGCTCTGGTACCACAAGAATGCGGCGAACCGGTACCTTGACGAAACGCGGGCGCTCGCGGAAGAACTGAAGATAGGAGAGGTGGCGATCCCGCCGAACTTCTCCGAGGTCAAGAAAAAACCGGACGGAATGCTGAAGTGCCGTATGCTGATGAACGAGATACAGATAACCACAAACGGACACGTGATGCAGTGTGGCGGCTGGACCGGCAAATCGCTGGGAAATATCTACAGGCAGACGTTCGAAGAGATATGGAGCAACCCACGCTGGGTGGATCTGCGTAGGGTGGTAGACGGCGCCGAGAAGATACCGGAAGGGTGCCTCGGGTGCCCGGAGGTCGCCGGCGGAGACGTGAACGACCCGCGCACATTTACGGAGCCGCCGCTGCTCGGCACGGACAACTTCAAGGTGGCGCTCCGCGAAATGGAGTCGGACGACCAAGAATCGCAGAGGCGAGGTGTTGACAGGATGCTCATGGATTACGCCTGCTACATGGACCTCTCGAAGGACTACGACTACCGCCTGGGAGGCGACTTGGCAACGGTGGTCGAACACTGGAAAGCCCACTGCCGGAAGACTCTGGAAGAGAGAGGGCCATGATCATCCCGTTGACCTAATCATCCGGAGGGCATTAGTTCGAGTTTTGCAGTTTTCAAAGCGCCCAATTCGGGGCTTTGAACTGGAAAACCGCATTGTTGTATCCTCAACGCCTGATGCAAGCGATGTTCTTTACGACTTTCGACATGGTAACTCCGATACGGGGACTTAATATCGACCTTGGTAAGCGAATCAGATTATCCGACCTTCAAAACTCCGGCCCGCGCGGCCTGGAATGCCGCAAGTGCGGGCGCAGGCATTTTCGTGTTCTTTATGCGCGCCCCGCATCCCACGGGCGGATTATGCGCCGCCGCGCGTGCCGCAACTGCCGCCATTGCGGCAAGCGGGTTACCGCATACGAAAAAACAAAATAAAAAATAAGAAGGGCGGGTGACATTTGATCACCCGCTCTTAATTTCTCACCTGAGTAAACGGTCGTTTTCTCGCGCCTTGCGCGATCAATTTGACGGAAGATTTACGTGTTGTGATGTTTCTTTATGCCGGCTGATGGCGAAGGCGGCGAGGCCGGCCAGCGGGCATGCTGCATACGGTCACGCGTGCTCAGCGTGACTAACAACTGCAGCACACGCGGAGAGAGTCAGCACAAGGTCCAGAGCACTCTCATCTTTCCGTTCTAATGCCGTCTTGATGGTATGAATAGCAGTGCGAAATTCCCCGCTACGAAGCAACTCGCAGAGATTCTGCTTCTTCCTCTCATGGAGCAGGTAGCCTAGAAAAACGTCACCTGCATTGACCGCTGAAGCAAGGTTACTTCTCGCTTCGCTGAGACGATTTTTCAAATCCTGCGCCCAGGATTTGGCGATGGCGCTGTGTTTCGAAGACTCAGGGGAGATCACTCCCGCGCGATCAGAGAAGACTGACTCCACCATGCGATCCGGGTGCTGTGCTGCCGCATCGAGTGCTCTAACCGCTTCCTCTGCACGACCACAATCCCTCATGATGCTTGCCACCTTCACGAGGGCGCTGCACGCGTAGCTTGCAGGACTCAACTCGAACGCTAATGAGATCGCTTTGACGAATTTTTCATCTGCCAACGCATTCTGTCTTCCGAGCGAGAGAGCCCACCCTTCATAGGCGAAGTACTCGGATTTCACCTCGTCGTTCTGAACAGAACCAAACTGCTTCTCGTACTCGGCAAGTTGGATCAGTGCCTCTTCTGCTCGCCCGATATATAGGCGCGTGGCAAGAACTATGAATCTCTGTGCAGGGTAGGCCGGAACTCCAAATTCTGATTTCCGCATCGGGCTTGTGCCGGAGAAAAATCCATCGGCCATCTCAACGAGCAGTCTTGACGCTTTGTCGTAGGCGCCTACTGGACAACGAATGATGTGGGATGCCTCACGTCGAGTATCACTCAGCTTAATTCATCTGGAGTTCCCATCATTTTCCACCACAATTTTCCATTACTCTTCCGCCACAAACACCCAGTTGTCGTGATTCCCCGTAACGCCGGTTTATTTTTTCAGGGCCTTGCGGACGGCGGCGAGCACCTTGCTGCCGGGGGCGCGGCCGATGACCTGGCTCATCACGCGGCCGGTGTAGTGGCGGACGCGCTTCTCCTCGTCATAGTCGGTGGTGAAAAAATCAAACCCGCCCGCGTCGATTTCGCGTTTGACCGCCCGGGCGATTTCATCCTTGCTCATCGCCGCGTAAGCGATCGTTTTGCCGGCGACCAGCGTCTTGAGCGCGGCGGGGATGCCTTCGCGGTAGAGCGAGTCGTCCTTGAGGGCCTTGAACATCGCCAGGAGATCATCGTGGTCGATTTTGTCGACGGCGAAGCCCTTGCGCCGCAGACCGCGCATCGTGCAGACAATCGTCTCGCCCGCGATTTTCGGCGCGACGCCGATCTCGTCGACGGCCCGCTCGAAAACTTCCGAAAGCGGGCTTATCAGAATCTCGCCGGCGATCCATTCGCTCAGGCCGAAGCCCTTGTAGCGTTCGAGCCGCTCCCACGGCGGCGCGGGCTTGGCGGCGTCGATTCTGTCGATGCGCTCGCGCAGGATACGGCACGGAGGCGAGTCGGTGTCGGGGTACATGCGGTCGGGGCCGGGCAGTATGCGCTCGAAGTCGGTCGTGCAGTCGGACATGATCTGGCGCGTCTCGTTGGGCACGCCCATCGTCGCCTCGCGACCGCGGATTTCGATTTCGTCGGCGGCTGTCTTCGTGTCGGCTTCGTTGCCCCACATGATTAAAACGGCGTCGGAAAGTTTGGCGCCGGTGAGTTTTTTGAGCGCCTTCAGTTCCGCCGCGCCGCCTTCGTATTCGGGCCACACGTCGGTGCAGAACAGGTTGGGTTTGCCGTCGAGACAGGCGATCACGCGCACGCGCCCGGCGAATTCGCGCTCGAACGTTGCGCCCGGGCCGGTGGGGTGTTTGATGATTCCGGCGAAGCCCTCCAGTTTCACCGCCCTGATTACGCCGCCTTCGTCCAGCGCCTGCCGGACGTGCGGGTTGGCGGTTTTGGCGAAGACGCGGGTGGCGTCGAAGATTTCGCCCTTGTATTTTCCGTCGATCCCGCGCGCGTGCAGTTCGTCGCGGATGTCGAGCAGGGCCTTCTGGCGGATGGCCTCGAAGTGTATCGCCTTTACGACGCGCCAAATCTGCGGCACACCCTTGATCTCGACGCGCGGGCCGTTTTTGATGCTGACGTTGACGTCCTGGCGGACGCTGCCG
>JAUWEX010000323.1 GCA_030607235.1 Planctomycetota bacterium
GCTTGTTTCCTGCTGGTGGATAGAATTGCGGTTACTTCAATCATATCACTTTTACCCGGTGGTGTCAATTTATCAGCCTGCGCTCAGGGTGGGGGGCTACGGAGGGTAAAAATTGTTGCAATAATCGCTCTTTCGTCGTACCATATCGACCGTTTTTCGTTTTTTGCAGACTCCTTTGGTTTGCCCGTGCCGGGGTTTTCGTTTTTCGGCGGGCTGCCGGAGAGGGGGGTATATCATATGGCCAACAACAATTCGCTGCGCAGGACTCCGCCGTTCAATCTCGAAGCCGAGATGTGCGTGCTGGGTTCCATGATGCTTGATCCCGCCGCGACCGGCGACGTCGTGCAATTGCTGGAGGCGGATGACTTTTACCAGACGGCTAGCCAGAACGTTTTTGAGGCGCTGGTCGAACTCTACGACCGCAATCGGCCTATCGACCCGGTTATCCTGCGCGAGGAACTTTCGCAGCGCGGAAAACTGGCCGAGTCCGGCGGCGCGGAGTACCTGGGCGAGTTAATGCAGGTCGTGCCCAGCGCCGCGCACGCCATGCACTACGCCAAAATCGTCCGCGACAAGAGCATGGCGCGCAAACTCATCGCCATCGCCGACCAGATTCTTCAGGACTGCTATATCGAGAGCGAAATCGGCGAAGACCTGATTGACAAGGCCGAGCACCTCATCTTCGACATCGCCCAGAAAAGCGCCTCTACCAACGTTCATCACATAAAGGATATTCTCAAACTGACAATGGAACAAATCGACCTCTGGGCGCAGTCGGGGGGCCGCCTAACCGGACTCGCGACGGGTTTTACCGACCTGGACGATCTGACCAGCGGCCTTCAGCCCTCGAACCTTATTATCGTCGCCGGGCGGCCTTCGATGGGCAAGTCCAGTTTCGCGGCCAACATCGCCGAGCACATCGGGCTGAAACTCAAAAAACCACTGGCGCTGTTTTCGCTCGAAGTCAGCAGCAAACAGGTCGTGCAGAACATCCTGTGTATGCACGCCAGGATCGACGCGCACAAGATGCGCAGCGGTCGGCTGAAAAAAGAGGAGTACACGCGGGTGAGCCTGGCCTGTGGGGTGCTTACGGAATCCAACATCATCATCGACGACACCGCCGCGCTCTCGCCGCTGGAACTGCGCGCCAAGGCCCGGCGTCTGAAATCGAAATACGATATTCAGTTGATTATCGTTGATTACGTGCAGTTGATGCACGTGCCGCGCGCCGAAAGCCGCCAGTTGGAGATCGCCGAGATCGCCCGCTCGCTCAAGGGGTTGGCCAAGGAACTCGACATCCCCGTAATCGCCTGCGCGCAGTTGAACCGCGGCGCGGAATTGCGTAGCGACCCGCGGCCCCGCATGAGCGACCTGCGCGAGTCCGGCGCGCTGGAGCAGGACGCCGACGTGATACTGCTGCTGCATCGCGAAGAGTATTACAAGCGCGACGACGAGAGTCTGAAGGGCAAGGCCGAGATCATCATCGCCAAGCAGCGCAACGGTCCGACCGATACCGTCAAATTGTATTTCAACGCCAACCAGCTGCGTTTCGGCAACCTTTCCACCCGCGACGGGCCCGTGCCATCGATGCGGAGGGGTGCGGAGATGCCTGCGCCGGCGGGCGGATACGATACGGAAGTGCCATTTTAACCTCTACCACCTGGAGAAACGGGTATGCATGCAAAGTCCATCTTTGCCGGGATAGTTTTGTTCTTTTTTGCGACCGCGGTCGCGGCGCTGGCCGCGGACGGCGACGCAATCGAAGACGTCAGGGTCCTGAGCATGGACACCAACCTCGAAAGCGTCTACGCCGAGAAAATTACCGACACCATACTCGAGCGCACCGGCGGACGCATGAACAGAGCCACGGTCGACAGGGTGCTGGGCGAGTTTTTCGACGCCAAGATCGTGTCGTACTACCAGATCATCGAAGAAAATATTCCCGGCAAGCCCGGCAGGGTGGTGCTCAAGATTTTCGTCAGGGAAAACATCGAAGTGCGCAGCGTGAAAATTCTGGGCACTAAAGGCCTGAAGGAAAACGAGGTCTCCGCCGTTGCCTTTACCCGCGTCGGCCAGCCGCTGAGCGAAGCGCTGATTCACAAAGACGCCGCCTCGATCGAACGCCTCTACAAGGACAACGGCTATCTCTTCGCCAACGTCTCCACCCCGCGCGAAGGCTACGCCGACGGCATCGTGATCTTTCTCGTCGAAGAAGGCCCCAAGGTCACGATCAAAAACATCTCCTTCAACGTAGAACACTGGTAGTTTAGTTTTTTCCTCCACC
>JAUWEX010000146.1 GCA_030607235.1 Planctomycetota bacterium
GTTGAGTTCCTTCTGCAGGTTTCTGATGCGCATGGCCGAGTGGACGCGCGCCAGGAGTTCCTGGTGGTTGAAGGGCTTGGTCATGTAGTCGTCCGCACCGCTGCCGAAGCCCTTGATCTTGTCTTCGGTGCGGCTTTTGGCAGTGAGCATGATGAAAAACGACTCGCGCAGTTTCGGGTTGGCCTTCAGGCGCTTGCACAACTCTATACCGTCCATGCCCGGCATCATAAGATCGGAAATTATTACGTCCGGCATGACTTCCTGCGCCTTCGCCAGTCCGTCAAGCCCGTCCACAGCACTGGTTACATCGTATTCGGCCTTGCCGAGATGCATCGAAACCAATTTGCGGATTGATTGCTGGTCGTCGATAACAAGAACCCTTCCCTTGGACATACGGTGCTCCTTTGATTGGGGTTTAATCAAAATTTTGCTCTCTTAATTGGAATATTGTTTTGACCGGTTTAAGTCCCCTGGCTCCCGGCACCGAAAAAGCGTGTGCCGCGAACGGATAAGGATTTTTCATTATCGTGCGCTTTCTCGAAACGTGCCTCGCCCTGCGCCCCGTCGGCTCCGACTGCCGCCCGCACAGACCTTGGGCCTGGGACGGGGGGATTTTTTTATTGCAAGAATTAACCTGGCCGGACTTGTGCGGGCGCGCATGAGATTCAGCGCCCTCGCGCAGCCCGCAGGGCCGGATCCGATTATCGGAATAGAGTATTTCCTTATGATATCTTTCGGCACAATGATTTTAATACTTGATGAAATGTGAAACATGAAATTGCAACACTATCTTATCGGAAGCGGGGCGAGAGTAATTTAAGAGATGACGGTATTTTGCCGATTATGAGAAAAGGAAGCGAGATAATAAAGAGAGTTAATCCCCAAAGTCCGGAGCGTGTCGATGAAGCACAAGTTGAATCCGACATTTAACGAGTTTCTGTACGCGCTCATTCGTCTGCGCATCAACAAAAACATCATCTTCGGCCTGATTCTGGGCCTGCCATTTCCCATCCTCCTGATGTGGCAGGATTTTTATTCCAGCGGCTGGGCGTTTAGTCTGGAAAATCTCGGGCTCAAACTCTCCGAGCATTCCTACCACTATATTTTCATCTTTTTGCCGATTCTGACCGGGCTGGTTGCGGGCGTTTTCGGCTCGGTCCGCAGGGACAGCGCCCGGCGCATCAAAGCGCTGATCGAAAAACTCGAAAAACTATCCAACGTCGACTCCCTGACGACTCTCTATACGCGCCGGTATTTCGACCGCGAAATCGCAAAGGAATTTCAGCGCGCCAGCAGGAACGACACCACCTTCGCCATTGTCGCGATCGATCTGGACAACCTCAAGGCGCTAAACGACAACGACGGACACTCCGTCGGTGATGCCGTTTTGGAATCGATAGGCCGGATAATCCACGAAAACAGCAGGGTATACGATGTGCCCGCCAGGCTAGGCGGCGACGAATTTACCATCCTGCTGCCCAATACCAGCGAGGAGCACGCAATTACGGTCGCAAAAAGGCTCCGTGAGCAAATCGAAAAGTAGGACTTCTCGGGGGTGAGGATTTCGGGCAAGACGCCGATAACGATCAGCGTTGGCGTGGCGAACTACCCCGACGACGGCGACTCTATTTCCACCGTTATGGAGGCCGCCGACAAGGCACTGTACGAAGCGAAATCGAGCGGAAGAAACTGCATTTTCGCGGGCAACGGCAACAGGATATAATCAACTGTACTTCTTCGTCAGTCGGCAGACGTGTCCACCCTCGAAATAATTCAGATCGTCCAGACAGCGCATCATCAACATGATCCCCAGACCGCCCTGCTTCCCGTCACGCTGGCGCATGCGCGCGCGTTCCTGTGGATCGGCACTCTTGCTCAGATTCAGGTAGTATTCGTAATCGAATCCGTTTCCGGAATCCGTTATCAGTATTGCAGCCTTTTCGTTATCAAGCAGGCATTCTATCCGTATCGGTTTCGATTCTTCGCGTTTGTTGCCATGTTTGAAGGCGTTATCGATGGCCTCGCGCACTGCGGTTCGCAATTCGCTTGCGTCGAACTCGGAATAATCGGCATGACGGATAACCTCGGAAATCATATCGTTGGCGGCCGAGAGCGAGTCTTCGTTGCTGGGGAATTCCAAACTTATCTGGTGCACGACATATTTTTTCTCGTCCGCTGTCTTTTTGAGTTCCCCCTCGGAAACGGCGAACAACTCGTTATACTCGAACGGCTCCGAGATGCGCTCGTTCTCCAGCACTCGCAGACCCTTGTGAGTGTGGGGCTCCCGTGAATACAGCCTGATTAACCCGGACATATTCGATTCTTTGCTCAATTTCAGTTCGCGGCACAATTCGTCCGCCTCGCCAACCGTATCGTCGATGATGATAAGGTCGGGAATCTTGGCGGCCAGCGATGCCACGACCGCGGAGCGATCGCGCGAAAGCGTAAATTTTCCGCCCCCCCCGCCCCAGCGCATTTCCAATATATCCGAGAATATATTGCGTTCGGGCGTAACCAGCATAATGGAGGCGTCGATCGGGGTACGCGGGAAAACTTTTTTGAAGGGCTTGGCCGGTCGCGCCTTGCCGCTGGGGGCGGGCTTCGGTGCGACACGTGCGTATTCCCTGGCGACTTCGCCTTCCGCTCCCGTATCGAAGTAAACCGCCGCGCGGTTACGGTCCGGGAATATCTTGATTATGGTGTGGAACCCGATGATGCGTATTGTCCTGATTATGTCCGCGGGCACGCGGATCAATACGAGGTCCCCGCCGTTTTCGCGGCATGTGTCCTGAAAACGGATCAGTTCTCCCAGCCCACTGGAGTTGATGTAGGAAAGTTTCTCCAGGTCAAATACCACCCGCGGAGTGTCCTTGGTAATCGCTTTGCCGGCCCGCGTCTGAAATTCAGGAAACGTCGCCGTGTTGATCATGCCGGAAAACGCAATAGAAAGAACTGCGTTCCGCCGGGTGGTCTGGAATGTTCCAATTTTGCAATCGAAATCCGCCATCGTTTACCCCTGTGATATGAGAAATTCTCTCTTTACTGCTTTCGCGCCTGTTCTCGCAGCGCCGCTTCGAGATCGTCCTGCGTAATCACACCCTTCCGCAACAACAACTCAATCAGCGCATCGACCTTGATTCTCGGCGGCTGCCGCATAAGCGTCTCCAGAGGCAACGGAGCCGACGAATGCTCCAACTCAAGCGGGGGTTCCTCAACTTCCGGAGCGGGTATGTCTTCCAAGTCTCCAACCTCCCTGCGCAAAGATTCGTCCTCGTCGTTAAAGCGCAAGAGCACTTCGTCAAGTTCCGTCTCGCTTGCGAGCACGGCCTTGACGGTGCAGCCCGTTTCAAAACGGACTTCCTCGATCGTCTCGAAATCGCAGGGGTCCGCCATCGCAAGAACCAACACGTTGTTATTAAGAGAAACCGGCACGAATTTTTTCTCACGCATCACACGTGAGGGAATCTTTTCGATCAGACTCGCGGGAACGTCAATGTTTAGGGAGGTATGAAGATCGACGCCGAGGTGCTTGGCGAGTTGTTGGGAAAGGTGCGATTCCTGAATAAATCCCATTTTGAGCAGGACTTTGCCGATCTTGCCGCCGATGCCGGCCTGCATTTCCAAAGCCCTGTCAAGTTGGGCCTGAGTTATCAAGCCGCAACGTAAGAGCTGCTGGCCGAACAACGCATCCTGTGAGGCTTCGCTCATAGACTTCTCCTGTCAAATTACGCTCTATTTTAACACCTCCCGCCCCTAAATCAAGCAAAACAGCGGCGTTCTATGCCTTCGGCGAAACGGCCGGCGGACTTTTTTTCACGGTGCGGATCTCGCCCTCGCAAAAATACGATGTGCAATTTTTTCCATGATTTTTGGAGTAGTACATGGCGGTGTCGGCGCGCGCGATGAGGGTCTTAGGCTCGGCTATGTCTGATTGGAAATTCGCCACGCCCAGACTCACCGTTACACGCAGTTTCTCCCCCTCTGCCCCTACGAAAACCCGCTTCTCCAGATTCTCGCGCACACGTTCGGCTACCAGCAGCGCGTCTTCCATGCCGGATTCCGGCAGCAGTATGGCTATCTCCTCGCCGCCGTAGCGGTAGGCCGAGTCGTACTGGCGAATCGTCCTGGAAATCCTGTCGCCGATTGCGGCGAGAATCTTGTCGCCGGTCAGATGCCCGTAGGTGTCGTTGATCTTCTTGAAGTTGTCGATGTCGATCATTATTAATGCCATTTCCTTTTCAAGCCGGCGCGAAACGTAAAAATAATTCGTCAACTGCAAATGGAAATGCCGCTTGGTGTAGAGTTTGGTCAGGCTGTCCACCACGGCGCGGTTGTATAGCAGCGGTGTTTTGATCGCCAGCGAGATGTGCTTGGCCAGCGACACCAAAATCGCCTCGCAGCGCTCCATGTCCGCCGCGATCTCATCGACCTCCCCAGTGAGCGGCAGTGTCGTCGAGAGCACGCCCAGCGACTCCTGGTCGGCCGTCAGCGGAATCGTAAAGCGTATGTGGTGGCCGTGCCTGTCGCGAAAAATCGTCTGGTGCTGGATCGCCTGGTAGACGTTGCGCTTGTCGATGCGCAGGCG
>JAUWEX010000390.1 GCA_030607235.1 Planctomycetota bacterium
AGCCAAGTCTTTTTTCCACCCATTACAAGACTCGCTCCTTGTTTTTTACCTTACGGCGAAAAAACGCAATCGCTTGCAACTTTACCGGTGTGCTGCAATTTTTGTATCGCTGAAAGGGACGCATCTGAAAGGGACACTTCCTCCTTCGCGCAGCGAAGGGATGTGTCCCTTTCAGCGCAAAGCAGCCCCTATGCCAGAGTGCCTCAACAATAAACTTGCCCGACGCGCTTGTGAGCGGGCCCCGCCTGCGGGAAGAAATCACATCACGAATTCGCGTGCAGGATTTGTTAGCGAGTGGGAGTTCGCGCCTCCTGCCGCCGAGGCAAGGCGGCAGGTAGCGAGCGTCTTTTGGAATATGTGTTTTGTCCGCTATTTGCAGCGGGGCGTTCCCGCCTCCCCGCTTGGGTGCAGGCCCTGCCTTATAAAATCCTTTACAACACAGCAAGATTACAAGATTTGTTAGTAAACACAAGCGAAGCGCTTCTGTCGCCGAAGGGCGACAGACAGCGAGCGGGTATCGGAGAATGTGCTTACTCCCCGCTTGGGTGCAGGCCCTGCCTGCTGCCTGGTCGTTGACAGGAACGGGCCGCTGCAATAGAATTGCCGCACAAAACCGCTGAATCGAATGTTGAGGATTAGATGACCGACAGTGACGCACAAACCATGCTACGCTTCGCCGCAGGCGACGAGGGCGCGTTCAACTATCTGGTCGAGAAATATCACCCGCAGGTCATCAACATCATTTACCGATTTCTAGGGCGCGTCGATGAGGCCGAAGACCTTGCGCAGGAAGTCTTTGTCAACGTTTACCGCTCCGCGGCGAGATACCGGCCCTCCGCGAAATTTTCGACGTGGCTCTACCGTATAGTCGCAAACCATTGCCTGAATTACCGCCGAGACACATGGCGTTACAAGGTGTTTTCGCTCGATGCCGAGGATTCGTCGGAGCGAACCGCCGCGCAGAATCTGCTCGACGAAAACGCACCGGAGCCTGCTGACCACGCCGAGCGGGGGGAGTTGCGCGATAAGGTGCTGGCCGCTATCAATGCGCTGCCTGCCAACCAGCGCATGGCCGTAATTCTCAAAAGTTACCGTGGACTCTCGCAGCGCGAAATCGGCGAGGTGCTGGAGGTCGGCGAAAAGGCCGTGAAATCGCTCATGGCGCGCGCGCGCGAAAATCTGCGCCGCAGCCTGGCGAAATTCGTGGACGAAACCTGATTGAGATTGGGAGGACGATCATGCTTGTGGAATTCAGCGCTTATCCCGTGGGCAAGGGCGCGAGCCTGAGCGAATACGTCGCGCGCTCAATGAAACTCATCGAGCAAAGCGGCCTGCCTTACAAGGCCTGTCCCATGGGTACGGTTCTGGAAGGCGAGTGGGACGAGATTTTCGCACTGATCAAAAAATGCCGCGACGCGATCGCCGTCGATACTGAGCGAGTTATCGTCAACATCAAAGTCGACGACCGCCAGGGCGCTGTGGGGTGTCTTGACGGCAAAATCAAATCGGTCGAGAAGCGTCTCGGCCACGACTTAAACAAATAAGGAGATTACGATGAAAAAAATCGGCATTCTGCTGACCGGCTGCGGCCGGGGCGACGGTTCGGAGGTTCACGAGGCGACGCTGACGATCCTGCACGTCGTCAAGAGCGGCTGCCAGCCGGTTTTCTTCGCGCCGAACGAGATCCAGAAAGAAGATTACGACCACGCGACCGACGCCTCACGACCCGGTACGCGCAACTGCCTTGTCGAGGCCGCACGAATCTCGCGCGGCAGCATTCGCGACATAAAATACGTCTCCGCCGCGGATTTCGACGCGCTTAT
>JAUWEX010000321.1 GCA_030607235.1 Planctomycetota bacterium
GCGAAGCGCCCCGCGCCGAGAAGGCGCGGCAGCGAGCGGTGGACCGCGCCCAAGCGGGCAAACTCACCTATTCCGATATCCGCACCCGGATTTCGGGACCGGCAAATTTAAGCACAAAAAAAACCGCCCGACAATGATCGGGCGGTTTTCGTTTCGGCATGGTCGTTTAGTTTGTATGTATCGTTACCTTGGCGGAATTGCCCGGGGCGAGTGCCTTCAGGTCTTCGTCGGTCAACTGCTCGATGTCGAACTCAATATGTACCTCGCGCATTCCGAAGTCCACGTTTGTGAACTCGGTACGTAGCCTGTCGCGGTCTTTTTTGGACCGCTCGAAGATCGGGTTGGCTATCGAGCGAACCTTGCCTGTCAGGGTTATGACCTTCGAACCGATCGTGAGTGTGATGTCGGCCTCCTGGCCGTTTTTTACGTCGCGGGCGAGTTTGCCGTCCATGCGCGCCACTATCTCGATAGAGTTGGGATTGAATATCTTGAGTATCGAGTCGCCCTTGGTTATGCGATTGCCCTCTTGTACCTTCAGGGCGAAGACACGGCCCGGCTTTTTGGTATAGTACGACCTTATGCCGTATTTGGCCTTAAGGCTTTTGATCTCTGCCTGGGCTTGTTTGACTCTCTCCTCGTATACGTCGATAATGAATTCGTGAATTTCTTCCGGCGTTGCCAGAGATTCTGCTTTTTCTCGTTCTTCGGGGGAGACATCTTCGGCTCGGGACATTATCGTTTCCTTCTTCGCTGCATCGAGTGCCGCCTTGCACTCGTCATACCTGTCCTGGGCGCGTTCGCGCGATTCTTTGGCCGACTCCAGCGTGGCCTTGGCCTTTTTGTCCCTGCCCATGGCGTCATTGAGCGTGTCGACGGTGGTAAGGCGATCCGCAAAGAACTCTTCGGCACGCAAAAATTCTTCGTGGGTGATCTCGTAATCGGTCTGGGCGAGTTTTTCGACCTTGCGGGCCTCGGCAAGTTTGTCGGCGGCCGCCCTGTATTCGCGCACGATTTTGTTATCGCCGGCATAGCCTACATCTGCACCTGATCTTATTAGCATCAAATCTGTTTGGCGCTGTGCAATGATGCTGTGCTGCTTTTCGATTTCGCCCTCGCCCACGCTATCGGAATCGGAATTAGTCTCGTAGAGGAGAAAACCGGGTGTGCCATTTTCTTTTATCGCCTGGTCAATGTCCGCCTGCGTGATTATCTGGCCGTCCTTTACGTTGAGGGCGACTATCCTTACGTTGGACTCCGCTTCGTAATTGATCTCTTCCAGCGGCTCAACCCATGCCTCGGTGGTGCTGACCCTGCCGCTAATATGGTTAGCGACCAGCACGCCAAGTACCAGCAATACCGCCAGGACGATTCCAAAGAGTAAGAACGCCTTGGCGTAGTTGAATTTCTTGCCCATTCCGCCTGCAGGAGGCTCGCGGTAGGCGGTCTCGCTGATTTTGCGAAGTTTCATAGTCATCGTTCGAACTCCGAAAATAAGTTCTGTTCGCTGTGCGCAACAAGTAACAGACCGGCAACGAGTCTATCACTCGCTACCATACATTATTATTATTCCACATCATTTATTGTAAGTCGAGAAATTTATAAATCAAGCAAAGAAAAACTTCTCGGCGAACCGGTTTGTGCGAGAGGATTTATCCCAGTTGTCCCACATAGGCCCCACGCGCAAAATGCCGAAAAATCCCCCCATTGTAATTCCTTATTTTCAAGCAGGTTATGCGAAGTTCTTTTGCGGTGGCGAATGGCACATTGTTTGCGTTTTTTAGCATATGTAATACATGAGATTTTACCGAAAAAATATCAAAAAAAACCGAGACTTTTTTCGTTCTCATGTGTCTGGGTAAGTGGAGAACGGAAATATAGGGTAATAGAACTGATACATCTTTCTTAATGGAAGGGTTGCTAATTATGAAAATGTTTAATCTGGAATTTGTTAGCCGCTTTATTTTGTCCGCGCTCGCGCTAGGTGTGCTCGCGGTCGGCGCCCAGGCCTATCCCGTCATCCACTGGGAAAACGCCTCTGGTTCCGGCTCGGGGACTACTTCCAAACTGGGCGCGCTGACCTACGGCAGCCAGTGGAGTTACGAGACGAAGTACTACGACGGCGGCGCGAACGAGGGTGCCCTCAATCAGAGGCTTACCTCGATCATCTCGGTGGACAAGAACAACAACGACATCGGCGTCTCTTACGACAGCTCCGTCTTTTACGCCGAGGCCATATCCGACACGCTTTCGACTAACGGTCGCGGCGGGCTTGTCCAGGACGAGCAGGAC
>JAUWEX010000070.1 GCA_030607235.1 Planctomycetota bacterium
GGCCTGCACCGTGGTTTGGGCGTAGTATTTTTCCAGTTCGGCGTGGATGAGCCTGCCGGTGAATTCGACCCTGTCGGTGATGCCCAGTTCCGCGGCCAGCGTCTTGTTTGTGTCGAGCGCGCTGCCGTCGCCGACCGCGACCAGGCCCACCCCGGGCAGCAGCGCAATCGCTTGCAGCAGCACGTCCAGCCCCTTCGAGCGGATGACCTGCCCGACGAAAAGCACCTTGCCGTCCGCATTAGGCGGATTGGCGGGCAGCGGCGCAGGCGGCGTCTCCGGCGGTACGGTGAAACCGTGCACCACGTCGACTCTTTCGGGCGCGAAGCCGTTGAGCACGAGTTGTTCTTTCATGTGGTTACTTAGCACGATCACGCCGTGGCAGTCGCGGTGCGCGGCGAGCAGTTTTTTGCGCGGGCCGAGCGCGTGAAAGGTTGGCACCATCTTGCAGCGCAGCGGCCTGCCCATAAAACAGCCGTAGAGCATACATTTGGGTCCGAGCGGCAGCGTGCAGATTTTGCGGCTCTTCGGGAAGTAGCGTACCTCGCGCAGGCAGTAGAGGTGATGGTCCTGGATGATCGTTATCGTCGGCAGGCGGCGCCTGAGCGCGCGCATGAATTCGAGATTGCGGCTTTTGTGAACCAGCGCGACCTCGGGCCGGTGCCGGGCGCAGATTTCGTCCAGAAATGCGAAATAGTCGGCCTCGCCGCAGTTTTCGGGGATTTTCACGACATCCTCGAAGGCGGCGCGGTAGGCGTCCTCGTCCACGCCGCTTGCGCGTTCGTGCAGCAGGACGTGCGAGTGGCCAAGCGCGCTCAGGGCGTTGGCGACCTGAAAACAGTACTGCTCGAGGCCGCCGCGGAAGCCGAAAGTTTCGCCGATCGTCAGCGTCTTCATGCGCGAGAGCCTTTGTTTTTGCGTGTTTTTCGGATATCCAGCATAATTCCTCTTATAGCACAGGCTTGCGTTTTTTGCAATCCTCGCGCCCGGCGCGAAACCAAAAGTCTTGTATTATGCGTTTATCGGTGTAAAATACCTTGTAAAAGTATCGTGAATAATATCGAGAAAAGGAGAAACCATGCGTATCCTATCCCGAATCTTCGCCCTTCTGCTGTGCGTTCTGCTGTTGACCGTTTTTTCCGGTTCGGACGAGGCCGCCGGAAGAATCGTTAGCAAAAGCATCATCATCGGTAGATGCCATGAAGTAGAAAGCGATGAGGAAGAACTCGCCCGGATTTATTTCGAAGAGGTCGACAAGGAGGTCAGCGCCACGCTCGACGCGATCCTCTTCGAGGCCAAGACCGAGGGCTATGCCGAGGCGATCGTGGCCTTGCAGAATCTTATCGAGCAGCGCGGAGATTCGCTGATCCCGGTGAAGGATTCCGAGAGCCGCTTCGTAAATTTCGCCGGGCAAATCTTCGAAAAAATAAATTCCAGCCCCGCCATCCTCTCGGCCTATCGCCGTCGATTCGATCCGAAGGTGCGCAAACTCCTCAACGAGGCCCGCCAAAAGCACGATATAAGTTTGCTCGTAAAAATCTGGCGCGATTACCGGCCGTCTTCCCACACCGGCGAGGCGCTCTACGAACTCGGCACGCTGGCGCTCGAACAGGGCGACTGGGGCCGCGCGGCGTGGTGTCTGAAACGTGCCGCTGTATACGAAAGCGTGCCACGGGGGTTGTGCCTCGTCAAGCAGGCCTCGGCCCTTGCGGAGATGGGCGACGAAGCGGGCATCCGCGCCATATTGCGCGACCTGCCCGGAGAAACCGCCTCCGAAAAAATCCGCATGGTCCGCTCCGTAGTCTCGGTCGAGGAGTGCCTCAAGACCCTGCTGGAAAAAATCCGCCACGAAAAGATAGCGATACCCGACGTCCCTCTCGAGGCCGTAACCAGCAGCACCGAGATTCCCGAGGTCAAACGCCCCAAACGTTCCCAACGCGATAAGTACGAGATGTACTTATACGAAGATATGCCGCATCGCGAAAAATCCCGGCGCTCGTATGCCAACACCCCGTACCACGCGCAGTACGCCGATGGCAAAATCTGCGTCGTTCACGAATCCGGCCTGCGCGTTTTTGACGGCGACGGCAAGTTCCTGTGGGACTCCACCACCCTGTTCTCTTACGCCAGGAAGCGGCAGTCGCGGCCCTCGTACTGGTACAGATACCCATACATGCAGGCAATTCAGCCGGTGTACCAGGAATTTCCCGTGATATGGGGCGGACGGGTGTTTACGGTAGTGCCGGCCTGGTTCGAGGTCCCCATCGGCGACAGGGGCTGCTACAAGGTCAGCCCGCGCAAACTGATTTGCATGGATCTGAAATCGGGCAAGATAAAATGGATGACCGGCGGCTGCGACGCGGACGATTATCGCCCGCTGCATCTGATAAGTTTCTGCACTCCGCCGCTGTGCCTTTCCGGCAAGGCCTACGCGGTCGGATACAATCCCCATCCGCAGAAAAAGAGCAACCGATACTCGCTGTATTGCATGGACTGCATGACCGGGCGGGTGCTCTGGGAGGCGCCGCTGTACCAGAACGAATGCATAATCGAAGAGGGCGTATTCGACACACGGCTGCGCGGCCGCGCGCTTATGCCGTCGACCGACGGCACCCGCATATTCGTCGCCACCGACGACGGAGCCTCGCTCTGTGTCAACACCATCGACGGGCGCATCGACTGGGCGACCAAATACCCTGTCAAGCGGCTGATGGATGAATACAGCCGTTACGAAGAGGACTATAACAAAACCTATTGGTCGGGCATGCGCTCGGTATACGCCGACGGAATCTTGCTGGTAACCGCGGCGGACTCGCGCTGGCTGTTCGCCCACGACGCCGATTCCGGCGAAGTGCTCTGGAAGTGGGACAACAAGGCTCGCACGGTCGATTACATCTTCGGCGTTCGCGATTCGAAAGTGATTTTGTGCGGCGAATACCTGGCGATGTTCGATCTCAAGACCGGCAGGCCGATCAAAAAGATGCGCGTGCCGTATCCGCCCAACTCCTTCATCTGCGGCCGCATCTGCGCCAGCGACACCTGCCTGTACTGGCCGACGAAACAGGGTATCATGGTCTACGATCTCCGCAACTTCAAACTGCGGGCCGCGTTTTCCTTCAAAACGATGAAGGCCGCGCGCAACGTCGGCGATATGGGCGAAGCGAAAGAAGAATACTCCGGCAACCTAATCCTCGTCGGAGACAAACTCGTCTCCGTCAGCGACAAGCGCATCACCTTCTACGGCCCCGCGCCCGCGGAACCCGAAACGCCGCCGGAACCCGCCACGCCCCCCGCGCCCGACGATGAAAAAGGTGAGGATGGCGACCGGCACAAGGACAAACCGGCGCAGCCCGAACAGGGAGAACGAAAAGAAGAGAACGGTGAGCCTGACGGCCCGCCGCCCACCGAAGAAACGCCCGCGCCGCCGGAAACCGCGCCCGATCAGCGATAGTAGCGCCGTGTACCCCACGCGCCCTCGCCCTCCGCGAGGAAACGCCGCATCACCGCCCTTAGCCGCGTCAGTTCCTCCGGCGCGTTCTCGACGAGGTTGTTACGCTCGCGCGGGTCGTTGCGCAGATCGTAGAACTGCTCGTAGCCGCGGTCGCGGTGAACGATATATTTCCAGCGCCACGACCCATCTTCGATTTTTACCACCGCAAACGAATCGTGAAACGACGAAATGCCGAACAGGTAATCGCGGTCGATCGTTTCGCCTTCGCCCGTCATCAGCGGCAGTAAACTGACGCCGTGGTAGGGGCTGGGCGCCGAACGTCGCATCAGGTTGACGATCGTCGGTGCGATGTCCACGCCCGAAACCGGCGTATCGATCCGGCGCGGCTTCAGCCCGGTACCTGCGGGCAGTTTTATCATCAGCGGCACGTGCAGTTGCTCTTCGTAGCAGAAAAACCCGCCGAAGTGCCCGTGATCGTCCAGCCCCGAACCGTGGTCGGCGGTAACGATGATTACCGCCTTGTCGTAGACGCCCATTTTCCTGAGGTCGCCGAAAAAATTCCGCAGAGTGATGTCGGTATACAGCATTGCCTCGTCGTAAAGGTCCTGCTGGCGCTCGCCGAAGATTTCGTAACCCTCGTAGAGGTTCTCGCCGTGCGGGTGTTTCCACGGGAAGTGCGTCGCGTTAAAGTGCATGTAGACGAAATAGCCCGTCCTCGCGCGCCCGGCGCGGATTTCGCCCTCGCGGTTTTTTATCAGCGCCACCGTCTCTTCGACCTTGTCCTTCTCGTCGTATTTTTCTATCAATTCAAAGCGCCCCCCGCTGCCGCCGGGCAGATTTTCCCAAAAACGCTCCGGTGCCACTCCGTTTCGGTCGGCGTAAAAGTGATTGATGAAAAATTTTTCGTACCCTCCTGCGATCAAATCGCCGGTAAAAAACGGGCAGGCGAGTTCGGGCTCGTTGAGCGCGCGCGAGCAGTACCGGCCCGAAAAGACGCACCTCATTGAGCAGGTCGTAGCGGTCGCTGGCGAACGCGCGTTGTTGAAGACGAATGCGTCCTCGGCGAACTCCTCCAGAAACGGCGTGGTGCGGCGAGCCGAGTATCCGTGCAGACTCGTGCGGTCGGTCCGCGCGGCGTCGATGATGATGAAGATAACCGGCGGCGGCGAATCGAAGTGCAGGCCCTTTAACTCCGGCAGGGTCGCATGGCGCGCGCCGAAAAATTCAAACTCGCCGTCCTCCGCGGCCTCCGCCTTGCCGTCGAAAATATCGTGATTGAAAAGCCGCATCGGAATTTCGTAGGCGGTGCGGCCGAGACTGGAGTATTCGTTGGTGATCATGCGCACCTGCTGGTTGGCGTGCAGCAGATAGCAGCCCGCCAGCGCGACGCTCAGCAAAACCGCGAGCGCGGGGATGGATACCCGAAGTTTCGGCGAGGAGCACAGCCCGATCGATCGCGCCAGCACGAACACAGCCAGCAAGACGATCGCGCCGAAAAATACCGAGTGGATGCCGCGGCCCACGTAACTGAATTCGGTCAGCATGGGCCAGTTCTGCCCGCCGACAACCACCGCAAGTATCGCCGCCGAGACCGTGGCCGCCGCGTAAAACACGCGCGCCGGAATCTTTCGCCGGCCCCACAGCCGCAGCGAAATCATCAGCGGCGTCAACGGCAGCAACAGCATCGCCGCCGCGAGATACGCCGCGCAGTTGCCCGCCCGCAGGCCCGCGTCGGATGAGGCGTGCGCGAGGATCGTGTTGTAGTTGGCCCTGGTTGCCAGCAGCAGCAGATAGCCCAGCAGAAACGACATGATTACGATGTGGGTTTCGACCTGCAGGTCGGCGATCTCGCGCCCGAAGACCCCCCAGAACATCCAGCAAAACACCAGCCCCACCGTCGCCGCCGTACACGCCAGCGGCAGCAGCACCGACGGCGTGCGGTCGTTGTCTTTCAAAGGCCCCCGCGCTCTGGGCGAGACCAGGTAAAAATAAAATCCGACGAGCCAGCCGAAAAACGACAGGGACACGCCACCGAGCGCGCCGAGAGTCGCGGCGTAGGCGAGGTAGGCCGGGAAATCCGCGGCGAAAATTTCCGCGGCGAATCTGCCGGTGTGCAGCAGGGCCTCGGCTACCAGCAGCGCCGCACCGGCCATGCCGAAGACCAGCGAGAACTTCAGCAGGAATCGCGCGAACTGGCGGAAGTCGACCCCGGTCATCGCGAGGGCGTGTCGGCGCAGGACGCTGGCGCGGTTTTCGTCGGTCGCCCCCATCGCCAGCAGCAACACCCCCGCGGGTATCGTCCACAGGATACCCCACCACAATACCGCCGCGATGAAACCACAATATAATATGAAAGCGGCGGAGTACGGCGCGTGCGTTTTTGCGGAGGCGCGCGACCTTAGCGTCGCGGCGACCGCGCCCAGCGCGACAACCGCCGAAAGCGCCGCGGCGACGTGTTCGATCAACCGCACATACGGGTACAGTCCGGCGAGCACCTCGACGTGAGGCGACTCGGCGGGACTGACCGCGCGGGTTTGCGCATTGGCCTCGGCCAGCGCCGACCACAGCGCGCCTGCGCAAAACAGCAGGAACAGCGCGGTGAGAGCCATCAGGATTATGGATTTCGTTTTATTGGCGTTCACTTCCCGTCTCGACCGAATAAAGCGGATAGCCTAACAGAAAAGCCCTTTGCAGGCAATGCCACAAAGAGCCGTCCCTTGCCGAAGCCTGCAAAATAAGGCTTAAGGCCAAATTCCGCCATGCCGATGTTGACTACTGGGAGGCGGTGCGGTATAATAAAATTAGAATCTGTCTTTGTATTTTTATACGACCTTTCCCGTAAGGGGGTGATATCCATGAAGAAGCACAGGAAGAATTCAGGTTTTACGCTGATCGAACTGATGATCGTTATCGGAATTATGGTTGTCCTAATTGCCCTGGTTGCGATGGGCATTCCCGCCGCTTTCAATATGGTTCGAAATTTACAGTGTAACAACAACCTGAAAAACATCCAAACCGCCCTGACGCGTTATGAGGACGCCTACAAACGATTGCCCGACCGCGGCGGCGACCTTGAGCTCCGCCCCGAAGTGCGCGGACCACGTCTCGAC
>JAUWEX010000287.1 GCA_030607235.1 Planctomycetota bacterium
GCCAAGCGCCTTGGCAACCGCTTCTTTGGCGGCGAAGCGCGCGGCAAGGTGCTGCGCGGTGTGTGCCCGCGCGGTGCAGTACGCGGCCTCGGCCTCGGTGTAGACCCTGTGCAGCAGGTGCACGCCGTAGCGCTCGTAAGATTTTGCGATCCGCGCGATTTCGATGATATCGTTTCCGGTGCCCTTTATCATTTTCCCTTCGCTTCGATTATTTTCAGCCTTTCGCGCGCCTTCGCGGCGGATTCGGATTTCGGCGCGAGTTCGATGACCAGTTTATACTGCTCCTTTGCGAATGCGACGCTGCCGCGCTCCTCCGCGGTGGCGGCTTTTTTCATAAGAACCGCAACCAGTTCCTTGAGTTTGCCCTCGCCCGCCTCGGCGAAGAATTTCCGTGCCTCGTCGAGTTTCCCGGCCTCGCGCAGGGCACGCGCGATCATCTCGGCGATGGCCTGATTGTTATATCTGCGCATAAGCGAGCGGAAACTCTCCAGCGCGTCCTTCGTCCGGTCCAGTTTCAGTTGCGCGCATCCCTTGAGGTAAAGCACCACCGGCAGCGATACAATGTCGTCGTGTTTCTCCACGGCGGCAACGAGCTCCTCGTACATGCCGTGGCGGTAAAGCGCCATGGCGTACAGGTCCAGCCGCTTGATGCCGTAGCGCTCGACGGAAACAAATCGCCGCCATATCGCAAGGGCCTTTTTCTTGTCACCCTTCCGCCACCAGCACTCGCCGAGCAGGTCGTTGATTTCGGAATCCCAGCCATCCTTCAGGATTTTCTCGCACAGGCCGATCGCCTTGTCCCAGCGCTTCGCGTCCATGTACAGGGCCACCATCTCGGGCCTCATGCCGTCGAACTCGAACAACATCCTGGGCGTCAACAGCGCTTCGACGCGCTCGAGGTGTTGCAGCAGGTCGTCGTTGCGGAGGAGTTTGCGGGCGATCGCGGCGGCGAAGTGGTACCGGCGTATAGCGCTCTCATTGTCCCTGGCCTTCTCGAAGGCCTGCGCGTCCCGAACTGCCTGCGCCCGGAGTTTCTCCAGATCGGCCTCCGCAGGGTAGAGACAAAAAACGATTGCGTCAATCAGGGCGAATTCGTACTCGCGCCAGGCGTAACCGCGCGCGAGTCGGAGTTGCACCAGCGCCTCGGCCTTTTTGCCGCCGGCCGCGAGTATCTCGGCGAACCTCACCGGAAAGCGGTACTCCTCAAACCGCGCCAGCCCCGCCATCAGCGTCTTGCCGGCGAGTTCGATCTTGCCGTGCGCCGCGTAGATGTCGCCGAGCAGCAGGTAGGCGGTCTCGCGGTTGGGGTTGCGCTCGACTATCAGCGCCCACGCGGCCAGCGCCTCCGCGGTCTTGCCCAGATTCCACAGCGCCTCGCCGTAGTGTTGCAGGTAGAGGATTCCGGCGGGTTCGATCTTGAGCAGTTCCTCGTAAAATTCTGCGCTCTTTTTCCAGTCGCCGGATTTTTCGTACAACAGCGCCAGCGCGCGATTGACTCCGTAGTCGTTCTTTTGCATCTTTCGCGCCTGCTCAAGGTATTTTATCGCCCGCTCGACATCGCCCGCCTCCAGGCACAAAAGCCCCAGGCACTTTATCAGGCCGAAGCGACTGCGAACCTTCAGCACACGCTCCACCGCCTCGATATCTTTCGTGCCCGCGAACCTGTAAACCGCCCTCTCGGCCACCATCAGCAGGCTCTTATCGGATTCGTGCAGGAGCACCTTGAGGCAGAATTTCAAGGCCTTTTCTTTTCCGACCGCAATCGCCCTCTCCAAAAGCCGCCTGCGCTCCTGCGGCGATTTCACCTCAAAGGCCTCCAGTCGCGCGACCGTTTCCTTGTCGAGCACCGCTCGGAGCGCGGAATCCACGTACCACTTAATCTTATCGAGGATCACCTGCGCGCGCTCGCGGATTTCCGGATCGTCGTTCGAGAGCGCCTCGCGCAGGAATTGTTCGGCGGGTTCGCCTATCTCGAGCAGTCTTTGCTGGGCGGCCTCGCGTTTGTGGTATTCTTCGTCGCCGAGTTGGTAGATGAGTTCGCGGATTTCCTTTTCGGTAGGCGGCGCGTCCTGCGCCGACGCGACAGCGGCAAAAACAGCGAACACCGTCGCCGCAAGCGTGATTTTCGTGATTGATTTCCCCATGTTTCCCTCCCGGTCAGTACAAAATCATTTTCAGCGCCACCGCCAGCAGAACGACCGCCAGCACCCAGCGCACCACGTCGTTGCGCGCCCTGCCCGCAAGACGCGCGCCCAACAATGCGCCGACCACCACCCCCAGCGCCATCGGTATCGCATATTCAAATACGATTCGACCGCCGAAAGCGTTGGAAAGCGTGCCCGAGGCGGAGGTAAAGACGATCGAAAACAGCGTCGTGGCCGTGGCCACGGTAACGGGTATTCCCATAACCAAAATCAGAAACGGCCCGAGCAGCGAGCCGCCGGCGATGCCGGTCAGCCCGGCGAAAAATCCCTTCAGCACCCCGAACGCGCCCAACAGCGGCATGTTCACGTGGTAGCGAAAAGTCGCGCCGTTGCGTAGCGTCTTGGTGCGCCGCTCGCCGCCCTTCAAAAGCCCCGCCGCGTCCTTGCGGATCCGGCGCTGCATCGCC
>JAUWEX010000397.1 GCA_030607235.1 Planctomycetota bacterium
TCGAAGAGATCGCCCGCGGCGCCACAGGCATCGTTTACAAAGCCCGGCAGCGCAAACTCGACCGCGTAGTCGCGCTCAAGGTGCTTTTGGCGGGCGAGACGGCGAGCGAAGAGCAGATCAAGCGCTTCCATTCCGAAGCCAAGGCCGTTGCCAAACTGCGACACCCCAACATCGTGCCGGTCTACGACGTCGACGTGCACGAGGGCAAGCACTTTTTCGCGATGGAATACGTCGACGGCATGCCGCTGCACAAAGCGATGAAGCAAAAGCGCCTGACCCCGAACGAGGCGCTGGATATTATCGTCAAGGTTGCCGAGGCCATCGCCGCCGCGCACGAGGCCCACATAATTCACCGCGACATCAAGCCCGCCAACGTCATGATCGACAAGAACGGTCGCGTGCAGGTGATGGATTTCGGGCTGGCCAAGCAAATCGAGGCCGACACGCAATACACTCGCAGCGGCACGACGATGGGCACGCCGAACTACATGCCCATCGAACAGGCCCAGGGCGACGTGAAGAACATCAACGAACGAAGCGATATCTATTCGCTCGGCGCGGTGCTCTACGAGATGCTGACCGGTGTGCCGCCGTACATCGCCGAGACAAATCTCAAGACGATCCTCAAGGTTATCAACGAGGACCCGATTTCGCCGCGCAAGCGCAATCCCTACATACACTCCGACATCGAAACAATCTGCATGAAGGCGATGGCCAAGGAGAGCGAGCGCCGCTACGAGACGGTTCGGGTCTTTATCGACGATATAAAACGTTTTCAAGCCGGCGAGCCGATTCTGGCGCGGCCCGCCAGCACGGCCTATCGTCTGTCCAAGTCCCTGCGCAAGCACCGTTCGGTTATCGTAACATCGCTTCTCACGATCGTGTTCAGTTTGATTGTGGTGATTGCGATACTGCCGCTTCTTATCGACCCGGGACCGACGCCGATTGTTGATTCCAATGACAAGGAAGAGCCTAACAATAGGGACAGGCCGGGGAAACTGGTAAAAATATACAAAGACCCGTGGCGGGTGGTAGGCGACAAGGACGATATCGGAGATTTTATCAAAAACGCCGCCGTCAGCGAGCAGTATTTGCCTGCGCTTACGGATATAGAGCGTCTGCCGGGGATGCGCCTGCCGGGAGATATTCGTGTCGATCTTAAGGTTAAGGTCAACCAGACCAAGGGCGAGTCGGCCAAGATCGGCTGCTATCTGTACGGCAGGAAGGAAGCGGACTCCAAGTCGGAGTACCTGCACGGGTATGCTTTTAAGTTTTATTTCGATGACGGCGTGCTCAACAGGATAGAATTTCTGAGGGGCGACGAGCCGCGAGGATCCGGCTGGCCGAATCTCAGTTTTCGGCCTGTTGACGGCGTTGTACACTGTGCGATAACAATAAACCAGGCTCATACCGTAACCCCGGAGATAAACGGTGAGAAACTCTCCGCATACCAGATCAAAGAGGTCGATCTTGTCGGCGAGCAGCGACTGCCGGGGTTTGGGCTGATGATGTACGGCACCGGCTTAAGTTTTTCCAACGACGACTTTGTCATTTCGGAGATAATACCGCCGGCGGATGAGATGCTTCTGGCTGCATATAAGGAATATAACGAGGGGCGGTTTGTCGAGGCCGAAGCGCTGTACGAAAAATTCAGAAAAATCTACGGCCCCGAAGTCGGAAAGCCTCTGGAACAAGGAGGAATTACGAGAGAAGAGTTGATCGCAAGTCGGATGGGGATAGCCAAGTC
>JAUWEX010000213.1 GCA_030607235.1 Planctomycetota bacterium
CGGAGTCCGCGCTCTGCGTCTTCGACATCGACGGCGACGGCATCAACGAGGTCATGGCCGTATTCGGCGGCGCCTCGACGCAGACCGTCGCGGGTTCCGGCAAGGTCAAGCCGGTCAAAAACACCGTCGAAACTCTGACGTGCGTGATCTGGCGCGTTGACGAGAAAGCGAAAAAAATCGTCGAGATTTTCCGCCACACGATCTACCGCAAGACCGTCAAAGACGCCGAGGGGCTGTTTGCCGTCCACAAGACCGAGCGGCTGATGTTCGATTTCGAAAAAACGCCCAACGGCCCGCCGCTCATGGTTGTAACGCGACTGCTAATCAGCGGCGACGGAGCCAACGCCAGGACCGAACGAAACGTCGTAAAACTCGAACCCGAAAACTCGGTATACAAAATGCGCACAATCGAAAAACCACCCGTAACAAAGCCGCAGCCCGCGAACGAGGCGGACTCGCAGGCCGCGACCGCTCTCGGCACCGTCCACAGGATCGTCGTCGTCAAGTCGCAGGGCGTGCTTATCGCCTACGACAAAGAAGGCAAAGAGATGAAGCGATACGACGTGATAACCGGCGCGGTCAAGGGCGACAAGGAAATCGAAGGCGACAAAAAAACGCCCGAAGGCGAGTTCTACATCTGCGTCAAGAACACCGCCAGCAAATATCACCTCTCGCTGGGCATGAGTTATCCGAACGCCGAAGACGCACAGCGCGGTCTCAAGGCGAAACGCATCACGCAAAAAGAACACGACGCGATCGTCGTCGCCATCAAAAAAGGCGGCATCCCGCCGTGGAAGACCAAACTCGGCGGCGAGATTTTCATCCACGGCGAAAAGGGAGACCGCACCGACACGCTGGGCTGCATCGCGATGAGCAACGCCGACGTCAAAGAGTTGTTCGCCAAAACCGCCCTCGGCGTCAAAGTGGTGGTAAAACCATGAAGTTTTCGCTTGCGACATGGCGGAGCGTTATGCTGGGGTCGGTTTTCGCGCTGCTGGTTTTGGGCGCGGTTGCGATTTACAGCGCGAGCGGCTTCCGCTACGAACTCGCCCGCGGCGACGGCGCGTTCGTTTTGCGCAAGCACATACGCGAGATATTTCTGGGACTGGTGCTGATGGTGGGCGCGGCGATACTGCCGCCGAAACTCATGCGCCGCTCGAGTGTGCTGCTGATGGCAATCGCGGTGATAATGCTGATCGCGGTGCTGGTGCCCGGCATCGGCAAGGAATACCACGGTTCGCGGCGATGGTTCTCGATCGGCGGGTCGAGTTTTCAGCCGTCGGAATTCGCCAAGATCGCGCTGTTCGTCTTTCTCGTCTCGTGGCTGGCCAACCGCGGCCACAAAGACTTCGCGCGGTTTTGGCCCGCGGTGGCCGTGCCGCTGGGGGTAGTGTTTTTCACCGCCTTGCTCATCGAGCGCGAGCCTGACAAGAGCACCGCGGCGTTCATCGTGCTCGTCAGCACCATCGTGCTGCTCGCCGGAGGCGTGCGCTTCCGGCATATCGCCGCGACCTACGGGACTATCGTTTTGGTCGCGCTACTGGTCGTGGCGCTCGCGGTGCTGTTCGGCTACGGCGACAAAATCGAGCGGCAGTACGCCTACGTTCAGGCGCGGCTGGATATCTTTCTCAACCAGTTCCGCGCACCGGAGAACCGCGTCGAGGTCGCCGGCGAATACCAGAACGAGCAGGCCGTGATCGCGCTGGCGCTGGGCGGCGAAGGAGGCATGGGTCCCGGCAAGGGCGTCCAGCAGCAGGGCTACCTGCCGCACTGCGACAGCGACTACATCTTCGCCATAATCGGCCAGGAATTCGGATTTTACAAGGGCAGCCTGGCGGTGATCGTGCTGTTCGCTCTGTTCGTTATGAGCGGCCTGCAGATCGCGTTCGGCAGCGGCGACAAATTTTGCACCCTGCTGTGCTTCGCGCTCGTCGTCGGCATCGGCATCCAGGCCGCGATCCACGTGGCGGTCGTTACCGGCATGACACCACCTACGGGCATATCGCTGCCCTTTATCAGCCGCGGCGGCTCGGCGCTGATGATGTCGCTGATGGCCGTGGGCCTGATACTCTCGGTCGCGCGCTCGGCGGCCCAGCGCGCGCGTCCCGAAAAAAAACGAGTAATCGCAAAGGGCATCCGTCCGCAGCGCAGAAAAGTTGTAACAAAAGATTTTGTGCAGAGGTGAGTTGATGAGAATTATGTTTGCAGGAGGCGGCACCGGCGGGCATATCACGCCGGGGATCGCGCTGGCCGAGGCGATACTCAGGCTTGACTCCGACCTGGGATTATGCTTCGCCGTTACCGGCCGCAAGGCCGAGGACCCCTTCTTCAAGGGTACCGGTTTCCGCAGGGAGGTCGTCGACGCGCCGAAATCCGGCAGTTCGCTTTTTTCCAAAGGTCTGGCGTATCTTCGCCTGCCCAAGGCGCGGGCGCGCTGCCGCGAGATGCTCGCTAAAATCCGACCCGACGTCGTCGTCGGCCTCGGCGGCTACGCCTCGGTGCCGGTCGTCATGGCGGCGCATTCCATGAAAATACCGATTTACCTGCTGGAGCAAAACGCCCTGCCGGGCCGCGCGACGCGGTTCCTGGCGAAAAAAGCGCGCGAGATATTCTGCCAGTTCGACTGCACCGTCCGTCAACTCAAGGGCCGCGCAAAGACCTGCGTGATCGGCACGCCCGTGCGCTCCGACGTACTCGACTCCGACCGCCACGCCGCGGCCATGACGCTCAAACTCGACCCCAACGTCCGCACCATACTCATCACCGGCGGCAGCCAGGGCGCGCGCGGCGTCAACGACCTGGCGATCTCGCTTCTGCCGCGGCTGCAACGCGACTACGGCCTTTTGCAGATTGTCCACCAGACCGGCGACGAAGATTACGAGCGCGTCGCGGCGGCCTACGCCGAGAGCCGCATCGAGTCGCGCGTGATGCGGTTCGTCAACCCGATGTCCGCCGCGCTTCACGTCGCCGACATCGTCATCGCCCGCGCCGGCGCCACCGGCATCGCCGAGATCACCGCGCTGGGCCTGCCGTCCATACTCGTGCCGTATCCGCACTCGCTCGACGGCGAACAGCGCAAGAACGCGCTCCAACTTGTCGATAATAACGCAGCGTACCTTGTGGAAGAAAATGCACCGAACGCAAAGGAGGAAATCTACCAGGCGCTCGGCACCCTGCTCGACGACGCCGACCGCGCGCGCGAGATCGGCGCCAACGCGGCTAAAATGGGCTTCCCCGGCGCGGCCGACGACATCGCCGCGATCGTTTTCCACTCACTCGGCAAGGAAAAGGTAAAAAAATCGGCTGAATCTTCTGACGAAAAACCCGAGCGCAAGCCTGTCGGCGTTGCGTGAACCGGTCGTTTGATTTGTCTGAAAAAAACGGGACAACACGGGATAATCAAGAGACAGTGGTGAGACTCAACCCGCAAGGAAGGTGAGAATGAATACAGCCAAAAACATCCATCTCGTCGGAATCGGCGGCATCGGCATGGCCGGAATCGCGGGCATACTCTT
>JAUWEX010000228.1 GCA_030607235.1 Planctomycetota bacterium
GACGATGCGATATATCGCTTCAAAATCACCGTCGAGCGGAATTTCGGCTCGCGGCTGCCGCTGATTTTCATTTTGCACTCCAGCGATATCGAACGCATACAACTGCGGTGTTTCTATCGCATCGAAACGGACTTGCCCATAAAATATCGCACCATTTCCGCCGAGCATCTTGACAATCCCATTGCGTCTTTTGCGGGCGTGGAGGAATGGCGGGAGGGCCGGATAACCAACATAAGCGGCGGCGGCGCGCGTATCGAGTTGAGCGAAAAGGTATCATTCGACGACTTTATCAACTTCGACGTCAGCCTCGACAAAAGCAGGACGCATATCAGCCTCACGGCCGAGATCGTCAATATCGTTCCGGTAGACGCCCATCGATGCACGGCCCACACCGCCTTCGTCGGCATAACGGAAATCAATCGCGAAAAGATAGTAAAATTCGTCTTCAGGCAGCAAATCGATCGCATCCGCAATGAGCAGAGCGAAATTAAAGCGGCCCGCAAGCGTCGATCCGCGGCGTATGCCAAACACGAATAGAATTCACAAAGGTTATATGCAATGAGATTAGAGAAATTCACGATTAAATCGCAGGAAGCCTTCGCGCAGGCGCAAAAAATCGCGGAGGAGAAAAACCACACCGAATTGCTGCCCGCGCACCTGCTCGTTTCACTGCTCCGGCAGCCCGAAGGCGTGGTCGTGCCGATCATCCAGCGCCTCGGCGCCTCGCCAGAGGTGATTCTTAACGATGTCGAACAGGCACTCAAGAGCATCCCGCCGGTTACGGGCGCGCAGCGGGCGCTGCTCTCCAACGAACTGCGGCAGGTTGTCGAGGAGGCCGAAAAAGAAGCCGACCGCATGAAGGACGAATACGTCAGCACCGAGCATCTCCTCATCGGACTGGCCGACCGGAAGGATTCGCGTGTGGCCGGAATACTCGCCCGGCACGGCCTGACGCGCGACGGCATCTACAAGGCCCTGATTGACGTGCGCGGCTCTCAGCGCGTAACCGACCAGAACCCCGAGGACAAATACCAGGCCCTGGACCGGTTCACCATCGACCTGACCGATCTCGCGCGGCGCGGGAAACTCGATCCCGTCATCGGGCGCGACATGGAGATCCGCCGCGTGATGCAGGTACTCTCTCGCCGCACCAAAAACAACCCCGTCCTCATCGGCGAGCCCGGCGTCGGCAAGACCGCCATCGCCGAAGGCCTCGCCCAGCGCATCATTCAAGGTGATGTGCCCGACACGCTTCGCGACAAGAGCGTCAAATCGCTCGACATCGGCGCGCTGCTGGCCGGGGCGAAATACCGCGGTGAATTCGAGGACCGCATGAAGGCCGTCCTCAACGAAATCTCCAAGGCCGAGGGCCGGGTCGTTTTGTTCATCGACGAACTTCATACCATCGTCGGCGCCGGCGCAGCCGAGGGTGCGGCCGACGCGGCGAACCTGCTCAAGCCCGCGCTGGCCCGCGGGACCCTGCGCTGCATCGGGGCGACGACGCTGGACGAGTACCGCAGGCATGTCGAAAAAGACGCCGCGCTGGAGCGCCGCTTCCAGCCGGTGTTGGTCGGGGAGCCTGACGTGGACGACACCATCGCCATCCTGCGCGGACTCAAGGAAAAATACGAAGTGCATCACGGCGTGCGCATCTCGGATTCGGCGATAGTCGCCGCCGCGAAACTTTCACAGCGTTACATCACAGATCGCTTTCTGCCGGACAAGGCCATCGACCTGATTGACGAGGCGGCTTCGTGTCTGCGTATCGAAATCGACAGCATGCCAGTCGAACTCGATGTCTGCCGGCGCCGCATCATGCAGTTGGAGATCGAACGCAAGGCGCTCGAAAAGGAAAAAGACGAGGCCTCGCGCGAGCGGCTGGAAAAACTCGAGGTGGAGATGGCCGGGCTGAAGGAAAAGAACACGCAGATGAAGACCCACTGGATGAACGAAAAAAACGCTATCCAGAAGATCCGCGAACTCAAGGAAAAACTCGAACAAATGCGGCTCGACGCCGAGCGCCTGACGAGGCAGGGCGAACTCGAAAAGGTCGCCGAGATTCAATACAAGACGATTCCTGAAATCGAGGCCGAACTCAAGACCGAGAACTCACGGCTGGCCGATCTGCAGAAAGACCGGCAGATGCTCAAGGAAGTCGTGGGCGAGGAGGACGTGGCCGAGGTCGTCGCCGCGTGGACGGGAATCCCGGTCGCGCGAATGCTCGAAACCGAAACACGCAAGTTGTTGGATATGGAGCAAAACCTCCGGCGACGCGTCGTCGGGCAGGACGAGGCCCTGAAGGCGGTGGCCGGGGCCGTGCGCCGCGGGCGTTCGGGAATGCAGTCCACCGACCGGCCGATAGGCTCGTTTTTGTTCCTCGGGCCGACGGGAGTAGGCAAGACCGAGACCGCGCGCGCCCTGGCGGAGTTCCTCTTCGACACCGAAGGCGCGATGATCCGCATCGACATGTCGGAATACATGGAAAAGCACACCGTCTCCCGCCTGATAGGTGCGCCTCCGGGATACATCGGCTACGAAGAGGGCGGACAACTTACCGAGGCCGTCCGCCGCAGGCCCTATGCCGTGATTTTGTTCGACGAAATCGAAAAGGCCCATGCCGACGTGTTCAACGCGCTGTTGCAGGTGCTTGACGCCGGCAGGCTGACCGACGGGCAGGGCCGCACGGTCGATTTCAAAAACACCGTCGTGATTATGACCTCCAACATCGGCACCGAAGTGATCCGGGAGCATATCGCGCTCGGCTCGCGGGCCGAAGAGAACGGCAAGGAAAGGGAAGATATCCGCCGCATGATGATGGCGGAACTGCGCCGTAATTTCCGCCCGGAATTCATCAACCGCATCGACGAAATTATTATATTCAACGTACTCGACGAGGAGGACCTCGCGCACATCGTCGAGATTCAGGTCGGCGTTTTGCGCAAAATTCTTGCCGAGCGAAACATCGCCATCGACCTGACGGCCGCCGCCAAAGGGCTGCTGGCGCGGGAGGGCTTCGACCCGGAATACGGCGCGAGGCCGTTGCGCCGCCTGATACAGCACAAGATACAGGACGTTCTCGCGATGAAACTGCTTGAGGGCGAATTCGCCGACGGCGAGAGTATTCTCGTCGACGAGAAAAACGGTAACCTGGTTTTTGTAAAGTCCGAAGATAATGAGTAAACGCGCATTGGTCATACTCAACCCGATTTCGGGTGCGGGGCGGGGCAAGAAGATTTTGCCCGACGTGCTGAGAATCCTTGGGGATACGGGGTGGGAGCCGGAGAC
>JAUWEX010000324.1 GCA_030607235.1 Planctomycetota bacterium
GCGATGATTTTTGAGGCTTTGCTTGACGGCCCCGCGCTTAAGCGCCATCGCGATTTGCATGAAGAAAAGTTCATCGTAGGCGAAACGCCTGCGGGCGGTGTGCGCCTGTTCGATCGAATCCGGCAGGTGCGCGGCGCGATACGCCTGCGACAGCGGCATCAGATTACGCGAGCGCAACAACGCCTCGTCGAAGATGTCCCCGACGGAACCGGCGGCGGTTTCGAGCGCGGCGGCGATTATCTTTCGCATCGTGCGCTGGTAAAATCCGGCGGGCAATTTGTAGAAGGGCAACACCGGCATAGACCATTCCGAAAAATTCTCCGCCGGGCCTTCGCCGATGATTTCCAGCGCGGGCGCGACCATTTGCAGTTGCTTGTATTCCGTTACCTTGCCCGACACAACCACCGTATCGCCGGTTTTGGCGCTGTCGGCGCGGTAGGGGGCGTTGAACCAGACCGCCGAGACCTTGCCCGTATCGTCGCGGACTCCGATGGTAGTCATGCTACGCACGGAACGCCTGCCGCGGAATCGCCGGGTCGACACGGAGACCACGCGACCGCAGACCTTGTAGAAAGTGTCGGGCTTGATTTCGGCTATGGGCGTGAGTTCGCCGGTTTCGAGATATTTTCGCGGCAAAAAGTTGAGCAGGTCGCCTACGGTATGAATACCCGCCTCGGCGAAGTCCTGCGACTTGCGCAGCCCCACTCCTTTTACGAATCTGACCGGCTTGTCCAGTGGACTACTACTGTCGGGGTCGTCGTTCATTTATTTTGTGTGGACTCCTGTCCGTTTTCTTCCAAATCCGTCCGCTCGTCGGACTCAGTGAGCAGCGCGTTTAGCGCGGCCAGAACTTCGGCGACGTTAAGTCCCTTGCCTCGCGCGCCCTCGGCGATCGTCTCGTGCTCGGCCACCGCACAGCGGAAGCAGGGCAGGCCCATCTCTTTCAGGGCGGCCGCTACGCCTTCGTGCTCGTCGAGCGCATCGGCGATCAGCGTCTCTTCGGTGAATTTTGCGTTCATGAGAACTAATTTATAGAATCCCGCATTCCGTGTCAAACGCTTTTCCACCTGCCGCGTATAATTGTGCGCGTAGAAAATACAGGACACCCAACCGTTGACACGGAAAGAGGTTTCTGTTATACATCCCGCTCTTGATAATCGCTGGGCTACAGTGTAAGTGTAGAGGAGAGCCGGCCAAAATAGGAGCAACCTTATGCAGGGCGCCGCCACAATTGAAAAGACCTCCATGACCGATATGGAGGCCATTGAGCACACCAAAGACAGTTACCAGAGGCTCAGAGCCGAACTCGCCAAGCGCATCATCGGGCAGGGCGCTGTCGTCGAGCAGCTGGTTATCAGCATCTTCGCCGGCGGGCACTGCCTTTTGGAAGGCGTCCCGGGCCTGGCCAAGACCCTGATGGTCAGCAGTCTCGCCGAGGCGCTGTCGCTGGATTTTAAGCGCATCCAGTTCACGCCCGACCTCATGCCCAACGACATCATCGGTACCGAGGTCATCGTGCAGGAAAAGGGCACCAGGCAGCGCGGATTCAAATTTCTCAAAGGCCCGATTTTCGCCGACGTACTGCTTGCCGACGAAATCAACCGAACTCCTCCCAAGACCCAGGCGGCCATGCTTGAGGCGATGGAAGAGCGGCAGGTCTCGGCGGGCGGCAAGCGCTACCCGATGCCGGTGCCGTTCTTCGTGCTCGCCACGCAGAACCCCATCGAGCAGGAGGGTACCTACAACCTGTCCGTGGCGCAACTCGACCGCTTCATGTTCAAGACCTTCGTGGACTATCCGACGTACGAAGAGGAAGAAGAGATCGTGCGCGTAACGACCTCGTCGTACACCGCCAAACTCGATAAACTCTTCAGCAAGGAAGACATCCTGCGTCTGCAGGACATCATCCGTCGCGGCAGGATTTCCGACGAAGTGATGAAATACGTCATCGACCTCGTCCGTGCCACGCGCGTCAAGACCGACCAGGCCCACTGGTACGCGCAGGAGAACCTCGCGTGGGGCGCCGGACCGCGCGCACCGCAGATGCTTATTATGGGCGGCAAGGCTCGTTCGATTCTTTACGGGCGTGTGGAAGTTACCCCCGAAGACGTGCGTTCGATCCTGTTGTCGGTCATGCGCCACCGCATCATCTGCAACTTCGCCGCCGAGTCCGAAGGCATCTCCACCGACCTCGTCATGCGCGAGGTCATGAAAGACGTGCCCGCGCCGGACGGCTGGCATTTGCAATTCCAGACCAAGCAGAAAAAAAGCTTCTTCGC
>JAUWEX010000272.1 GCA_030607235.1 Planctomycetota bacterium
ATAAGATGTTGACCCACTGAGATGTCTGGGTGTTTTTGAAGGTCAGGGTGCCGTTGGCCATCTGCCGGTCGATGAGTTTTTTGCGGTTCTCGTCTTTGAAGAAATCCTCGGAGGCTATGATCTTGCCTTTCAGAACCTCGCCGTCGCTGCGGTAGAGCAGTTCGGCTTCGTTGCCGTCGAGCGAGTAGTTTATCTCGTCGATGAGATTTTTGGCGAGGAGTTCGTCGAATCGGTTGACGGTCATGTCGGGAACGGGGTCGCTTAGCAACTGAATCGCGAAGATCGCCAAAAGTGCGATGGCAAGGAGCGGGAGGATGCCGCGCGGGAAGCGCGGGCCGGGTTTTTTCTGCTCGCCGTCGGGGCCTTCGCCCTGCGGGGGCCGGTTTCCGGGTTGCCGCCGGTTGGGGTCCTGTGCGTTGTGGTCGTTTTCCTGGTTTTCTGGCATTTTTCCTTCGTTTATATGATGTTTGAGTTTGATATCGCGGGGACAAAACCGGGAGCGACGCCGCTCCCGTGGTTTTACCTCAAAGACGCTCTTGTGTGCTTTCGTTTGGCGTAAGCCTCCAAGCGAAATAGAGAGACGCGGTCGAAAAAGGTATCGTTTTTTTTCGGGCGGTTGTTGAGCCTTTGTTACCAGTTGTCGTACATGCTCTCGACGATGAGTTCGGCCAGCTTTTTGGTGGCTTCCTGCACGGCGTTGTTGTAGTTGTCGCCGCGGCCTTCGTAGAAACTTCCGCTGGCCGAGACTACTTTGCGCTGCACGGGAATCGGCGCGCCGGTGCGGGCGTCGGTCCATTCTATCTCAACGTACAGGGTAACCGTGCCCGATTCGACCGTGTCGTAGTCGTCCTCGATGTCCACTCGTTCTTTGACTTCTTTTATGGTGAGTTTGAGTATCGAGTCGGGATTCGTGTCGGTGATTTTGAGGTCGCTGGCGGACTGTATCTCGCGGATGACGGCCTGCGTTATGGGCAGTTCGTACTGGCGGCGAAACGTGGGGTTGTCGGCGAGGTACACGCGCACGGAATTGATGTCGCGTGGCGTCAGGCGCATGTGGGCGTAGCCGGATTCTTTGTCGGCGGGGGCGTTGGAGTTGCAGCCCGCGACCGCCAGCACTGCGGTTATCAGTATTGCGGATATTGCGATATATCTCATTTGTCTGTCTCCGTGCGTCAGGCTTCTTCGTCGATCCTGGCCTGGGTTTCTTCCAGCATCCGCTCGGCCTCGGTCGCCCATTCGGTGTCGCCGAAGTCGGCGGGGAGTTTGCGGAACTCGAACCGAGCGGCACGCCAGTCGCTCATATTATAATAAAACATTCCGTTTATGAAAATCTTTTCGGCCTTGAGACGGTGGATTTTTTCCAGCCGCTTTTTCGCCAGCGCGGTGCGTTCCTCCGAGCCGGGCGCGCCGCCGGAGGTCTCCATCTTGTCGAGATAGATGTGGAAGTATTTCGCCGCGTCGTCGAGCGTGGCCTGGTCGAAGGCCGGGCCTATGTTTTGCAGGTAGTACGACTCGGCCAGCAGGAATTCCACGATCGTCGTCCAGTAACTGCCTTCGAAGTTGTCGAGGATGTACTCGAACTCGTATGCCGCGCGGTAGTATTCGCCCCGCTCGAAGAGCCACGTGCCGATCTTGTACTCGGCGTCGGCCAGAAACGAGTAGCGCTGGCTGATGTGGCTGCGGACGACGGTCTGGATTATCTCGATGCCGCGTTCGGGGGTTTCGTGTTTGAACAGGCCGGTGCCCAGGAAACTGTGCTTGATTTGCCCGTCGAGGTAGGCGTAGCCTATCTGGGTTATCTCGCGGCTGACGATCTGGGCGCGGCGCGGGCAGTCGGGGTAGAACTTCAGCCCGCGCTCGTACTGCCGGTAGGCCTTGTAAAACTCGCCCCGGTCGAAGAGTTCGTCGGCCTCGGCCAGTATCGCGATGCCTTTGCGGATATCGCGGATGTAGATTTCTTCCTCGGGCATGGCGTAGCAGCCCGCCGACGCGATCACGCCCAGCAGAATTATCGTTGCGAGTTTTTTCGTCATGTCTTTTTCCGTTCGTCGCGTAGCACACCCTCGAGCAGAGCCATGCTGCGGATGGGCTTTTCCCTGTGAAAGACGAAAAGATAATCGAAAGCGCGCAACAAGTCAAGACGCGCTTTTTTGTTGAGGCGCAGCGACTTGTGGCGGCCGCCGCAGAGGGCCTCCATCGCGGGCGCGGTGCCGCCGAGTATGCGGCGTGCGGCGGGGTCGGAGTCGGCGCAGTCGGCGCAGAGGTATCCGCCGCAGAGCGCGCTCAGCAGCACGGTCGCGGCCTTTTTGCGCGCGGCTCCGCACACGCAGCACTCCGAAAGAAGCGGCGCGTGGCCCAGAAGTTCCAGCATCGCGGCCTCGAAGCGCAGCAGCGACATCGCCGCGTCGTCGGTGCTTATCCCGTCCATCGCCGTGAGCGCCGCGTCGTAGATGCCCTCGACCGGCTCCCACTCGGGGCAGAGGTCGAGGACGATCTCGGCGAGATAGCAGGCCGCGTAGTGGCGCGTCAGGTCGCGCCGCAGGCCGGGGAAGTCGCGCACCAGCGTCGATTCGCCGGCCGTGCCCATCGCCGCGCCGCCGCGCCGCGAGAAGACGAATTGCTGGACGGTGAAGACCTCGGGCGGGGCCTCGAATTTGCTCAGCGCGCGCTTGACGCCCTTGGCGGTCAACGCGATCCTGCCGAAGTCGCGCGACAGCGCCGTCAGGATAAGGCTGCGGCCGCCGTAATCGACTTTCTTGAGGACGATGGCTTCT
>JAUWEX010000090.1 GCA_030607235.1 Planctomycetota bacterium
CGAGTACATCGAGAAGACCAACGAAAAAGACAGCCTGCCCGAACTGTTGCTGCGCAAAGACGGCGTATACCATTTCTTCTACGACGAAGACGAACTTCAAAAATTCGTCGGCTTGCTTCCTGCCGAAGAAGGCGAGAAAATCGAAGTCGCCGACCTCGACGTATCGGAACTGCACTTTAACAAGGAAATCCGGCGGGTGCTCAAAAAACTCATCACCCGCGGCTTTAACCGCAACGAATACAAACTTGACCCCAAAAACAAAAACCGCTTTACGCTCGTTTCCGGCGCCGACAGGATCGAGATGAGCGGGCTAAAAGACCTGGTTGGTTCGATAGCGGCGCTCGGGCGCAAGGGCCTCGACATCCAGCGCTACAAGGGCTTGGGCGAGATGAGCGCGCAGCAGTTGTGGGACACCACGATGAATCCCGAAACGCGATCGCTGCTACGGGTGCACATCGAAGACGTGGCCGAGGCCGAAGAGCGCTTCAGCGTGCTGATGGGCGCGGTGGTCGCACCTCGTCGCAGGTTTATCGAACGCCACGCACTCGAAGTGCGCAACCTGGATATCTAGACCGAAAAATCAGAACAGTTCTGATTTATTTGGGGTTATTGTATTTGAGTGCCGTATTCTGTTGCATAGGAGCGAGGATTGGGGCCTGAAATTTTTAAAGGGCATTTTAAGACATTGCATTTCACCGCAGGCACGGCCGTGTAAAAATCCTCAACCACACAGCAAGCTTGCCTAAATTGTCAGTGGGTGGAAGCGAAGCGCTACGGGCGATAGCCCGTAGCGAGCGGGTCTTGAAATCAACGCTTACTCCACGCTTGGGAGCGGGCACTGCCCGCGGAACGACGGCAGTACCATGAAAATCGTAATAATCGGCACCGGCGCAATCGGCTGCCTCTTCGGAGCCGTTTTCAAAAAAGGCGGCCTCGACGTGGCGCTCCTGGGGCGTAGTGCCGAGGAAGTCGGCGCGATAAACGAACGCGGGGTGATTGTCGAACGCGGCGGTGCCGAAGAAACGACAGCGATTCCGGCGTTTCTGGACGCGAGCGCCGCCGGCCGGGACGGCCTCGTGATAATCGCCGTTAAGGCCTATGACACCGCCTCGACGATTCCCCAAATCCGGCGGATGCTCTCGCCGGACGGCGCGGTGCTCACGCTGCAAAACGGACTCGGCAACGCCGAAACACTCGCCGGGGATCTCGGGGTGGAGCGGCTTCTGTGCGGAACCACCGCGCATGGCTCCAGCGTCGTCGGACCGGGCCGGATAATTCACGCCGGACAGGGCGAGACGTTGCTGGGCGAGATGCGGGGCGAACGCTCACGACGGGCCGAAAAAATCGCCGCGCTGTTTTCCTCCGCCGGTCTTGACGCGCGCGCCGTCGACAACGCCCCCGGTTACGCGTGGCTCAAACTCATCATCAACGCCGCGATAAATCCCTTCACCGCGATACACAACCTGCGCAACGGCGCGTTGCCGGGCGTGCCCAATATCTGCGAGGAAATGGCCGAGGTGGTGGCCGAAGCCGAAGCGGTCGCGCGGGCCGCGGGCGTGAAGATTCCGTGCGACGACGCAATGGCGAAGGTTCGCAAAGTATGCGCCGCAACCGGCGACAACGTTTCGTCGATGTTGCAGGACGTGCGCGCCGGACGTCGTACCGAGATCGATTACATCAACGGCGCAATCGTGCGGCTCGGCGAAAAATTCGGCATTCCGACTCCGCGCAACGCCGCGCTCGCCGCGCAGGTCAGGGCCTTACGGTCTGGCCGGAGCGATCAGGCGCAGTAGGGGTTGCTCTTTTTTTCACGCCCAACCGTCGTGCTCGGGCCGTGGCCCGGATAGACGATCGTGTCATCGGACAACGAGAAAATCTTCTCTCGAATGCCGCCGATCAGCAACTCGAAATTCTCCCGCTCGGAGCGTTCCGGGTCGGGAAAGTCCGTCCGCCCGATTCCCTGCGCGAACAACGTATCGCCCGTGAGAATTATCGCGGGACTGCTTTTATGCAGCAGGCACACCGATCCCGGCGAGTGGCCGGGGAGGTGAATCACCTCGAACACCGACTCGCCCAGTGTTATTCGGTTGTTTTCGTCGTTGAACAACACGTCCGCGTCGGGCGAGGTAACCGGCACCCCCATGAAGTGCGAAAGATTTTTCTCGGCCCGGCTCAGCATTTCCGCGTCCGCTTCGTGGATACAGATTTTGATTTCCGGAAACCGCTCGCGGATCGCGCCGTTGGCCTCGATGTGGTCTACGTGGCCGTGCGTGTTGACCAGGTAAATCGGTTTGGCGTCGAGGCCCTCGACTTCGTCGCAAACGTATTCGCCGTCGCCGCCCGGATCGACTATCATCGCCTCGCGGCTCTTTTCGTCGACGACTACGTAGCAGTTGGCCATCAGCGGCCCCACGGTAAGCGTTTTTACTATCATGATTTTCTCTTTATTTGAAAAGCGGAAGCATCAGCGAGGCGACGAGCATGTAAATTGACAGCCCGCAGATGTCGTTAATGGTCGTGATAAAAGGCCCGGAAGCCAGCGCCGGATCGATGTTAAATTTTTCGCACAACAGCGGAACCAGCGTACTGATCGCCGCCGCCGCCGTTACGCCCAGAACCATCGAAATCAGCACGATCCAGCCAATCGACATGTCGCCGAAGGCCAGGCCCCCGGCAAGCCCCGCCAGCGAACCGCATACCAATGCAACCAGAACTCCGACGCGGATTTCGTTGAGGATAATCCTGCCGACCCTGCCGATATCGATATCCCCCAGCGCAAGACCGCGCACGATGACCGTGGCGGACTGAACGCCGACGCTGCCGGCCATCGCCGCCATAACCGGTATGAAAAACACCAGCGCCCCGACCTCTTGCAGGTTGGCTCCCGAACTCGACAAAACCATAGCGGAGACAAAACCACCCGCCAGCGTTACCAGCAAAAACGGCAGCCGCCGAAACAGCCGCAGGCGCACGGATTCTTTGGTCGGATACCGCGCTATCGTACCGGCCATGCGGTAAATGTCTTCCGAAGCCTCTTCTTCGAGCGCGTCCATGGCGTCGTCGACGGTAACCATGCCCTTGAGGATGTTGCCCTCGTCGACGACCGGCAAAACCGTGAAGTTGTATTTTTGAATTTCGTGTGCGACGTCTTCCCGGTCGTCGCCGATCCTGACCGAAATCACGTCCGCGTCCATCAGGTCCCTGACCGGCGTTTCGGGAAGGGAACGAAGCATGTGCCGCAGGGTTAATACTCCGACCAGGTGGCCGTAGGGGTCAACGACAAAGACGCAGGCTATGGATTCGTCTTCGGGGTAGGTGCGGGCCATGGTGAGCGCGTCGCCGATCGTCGCGTCGTCGGCAACCGACATGTAGTGAGTAGTCATAATGCCGCCGGCGGATTCCGGATCGTACGCGCGCAGTTCCTTGATATCCTCGGCGGTCGCCGCTTCGACCTCGCTGAGCACCTCCTTCTCTTCCTCTGGCTCCAGCAGTTCCATTACATCCGCGGCGGTGTCCGGCGACATCGTGTCGACGATATCGGCGATTTTTTCTTCGTTGATATCCTCCAGCAAATCTTCCCCTACAGGCTCGTCCGCTTCCGCCAGCACTACGCCCGCCAAGTCGTCGGGCAGCATTCCGAAGACCCTGGCCATCTTGTCGGGATCCAGCGAGAGGACGACCTCGGCGACGTCGCTGGGGTGCACCTCCCGCAAAAGCGCATCCGGCAGTCCGGCCGCTTCCCGGTTTTGCAATACTTCTTCAATCGCATTTCTGAGTTTTTCTTTTTCCGGCATGGGGGTTCTCGCTGATCGGTTTGAATACAAATCATATCACACCTCAATCTCAAATACAACCGACACACCGGGTCGTTCCAAAGAAAAAGGCCCCGGTTGCGCCGGGGCCTTGCCTTTTTTGCGAAGAACGTTACTTGTTCCGGTACGCCTTCCAGCGGGCTTCGAGTTCGGGATCCATGCAGGTGTCCATGACGTACTTGCCGAATTCCGCGCTGCTTGCGCCGGTTGTGTGGCCGGTGCACTGCACCTTCTTTTCGAACAACTGGCAGATATCCATCGCCATCTCGAGTTTGCAGGCGCGCACCGCGAATCCGAGGTGCCCCATCATCAGCACCGCCGCGCGCAACATGCTCGATGGGTCGGCGTATGCCGCGCGGCCCTCGTCCACCATGCGGTTGCCGCTGCCGTGGATGGCCTCGAACATCGCATAGCGCCGCCCGAGGTTGGCCGAGCCTGCCGTGCCGACGCCGCCCTGAATCTGGGCCGCTTCGTCGGTCAGGATGTCGCCGTAGAGGTTGGGCATGACCAGAACCTGGTACCCCGAGCGCCTGGCCGGATCGATGAGTTTGGCGGCCATGATGTCGACATACCACTCGTCCATTTCGATTTCAGGATACTCTTCTTTGAGTTTGTGCGCGATGGCGCTGAACTTGCCGTCGGTGGTCTTGACGACGTTGACCTTGGTAACGACCGTTACCTTTTTGAAACCTTTTTTCTTGGCGTATTCGAGCGCGGCGCGAACGATGCGTGTGGTGCCCTGCGTGGTGATTACCTTGAAGTCCACCGCCAAGTCGGGGGTAACCTCGACGCCCTTGCTGCCCAGAACGTACTCGCCCTCGGTGTTTTCGCGGAAGAACGTCCAGTTGATTCCCTGTCCCGGGACCGACACCGGCCGCACGTTAGCGAAGAGGTCCAGTTCGCGTCGCATTACCACGTTGGCGCTCTCCAGATCGCCGCGAGGGTCGCCCTTTTTCGGCGTCTCGGTCGGGCCCTTGAGCAGGACGTGGCATTCCCTGATCGCCGCGAGGACGTCGTCGGGAATTGCCTTCATATGTTTATAGCGGTTTTCGATGGTAAGGCCGTCGATGTCGATGAATTTAATCTTGCCGCTTTTTACCTCGTCGGCCAGAATGTATTCCACGACCCTGCGGGTTTCGTCGCAGATATACGGCCCGATGCCGTCGCCACCGGCTATGCCGATCTTGATGGTGTCGAGTTTCGAGTAGTCAATCCAGTTCTCAGCCTGCTTCATGCTTTCGACACGCGCAAGTTGCTCTTCGAGCAATTTGCCGAAGTGTTCTTTAGCCTTCTGCACTCCATCAACGGACATGACGGTTCCTCCGTGGTCAAAATGAAATAACTTTTCGCGGCCCGGCTACGCCTGCCAGCCGCCTTTTGAGTCGAGTATGCTGTCCCAGCAGAGGCCCAAAGTCAAGATAAATCGCAAAAAACCCCCGACATCGCGCCACTCCCCCCTGTGTCGGATTATTCGGACGCAGAATTGCGCAGAATCCGAAAAAAAAAGCCAAAAAAATGCAGACAAAATCCCGTCTCGCGTGTCTGGGAATGTGGAGGACAAGTGCGGAGGAGGACCACGGCACCCAACATCTCTTCCGTTCCCCTTGACACCCGCAATCGGTATCGGGTATAATCCGTTTCGAAAATTAAGTTTGTTCTTTAACACTTCAGGTGGCCGCGGCCAGTAGCCGCGGCGTACAGGGAAGGCGGTGAGAATCCGCCACGGACGCGCCACTGTAACCGGTACGAAAGCCGATGGGTACCACGGCCCCTGGCGGGGCGGGAAGGTTCGGCGAGTAGGCTTGATCCGGAAGTCAGGAGACCTGCCTGAAGACGACTATGCGCCAAAGCGCATACGTTCTCCGCGCATGGGGACGGTTAGGGACGATATGCACACATCGCCCTTTCCCGTTCACGGGGAAGGGCTTTTTTGTTTCACCCCTTTCCGCCATCGCATCAACTTTCTCCTGAAAGGGGGTGAGCAACATT
>JAUWEX010000093.1 GCA_030607235.1 Planctomycetota bacterium
AGTATCTGGGCGGCGTATATTGCTCGCGCTTTTTTTGTCAAGGGCAAACTCCGCAACCGTGCTTTTGGCAAGAAGTTCGTCTCGTGAGTAAACGGTGTTTTGCCAGAGCCAGTTCCAGGTTTCGCTTTCGGTTGCCCCCTCAAGCGAACTCACTTTTTCTGCGGGTTCGACCGATATGCTGCTCCAAGCCACCACGATTTTTTCCATCTGGGAATCGTCGGCGACAAGCAGCACAGTTTCAGGCCTCTCGTTTTCCTTGAACCATGCAAGTTTCTCGGCGAACGAATTATGAACAGAACGCTCGATCACGGTTGCCTCTCTTTCAGAGCACACAATTGCACTTGCCCAGGTTTTCCGTCAGGCCGACGGCGTCCCAGACGGCGATCTCTTCAAGGCAGAGTGCCATTGCCAAATCCGCTTGAATTTCGCGGACGAATTTTTTGAGAAACGCATATATTTCGATGCGAAGATCGCGCGGATATCGCAGCCGCCCGTCGGGGATCGATGCGGCTTCTTCCATCGCGACGCAGATGTCATTCTTCGGGCCGAGTTTCTTGTTCATTAGCGATTTTGCGCCCTTGTAACTGCATATCCCGCCGAAAGTGAGACGCTGGAGCGGAACGCGGGCGAGGAGGTTTTCCAGAAATTGCGTGTAGATTTCTTTCCACCCGGCCACCGGAATAATGGGCATCAATACTGCGCGCACGGGATAGCCCGCTTGCGCGACGCGCGCCATGGCGTCGATTCTTTTTTCAACGCTCGGCGTGTTTTCTTCAAAGCGCGCCGCCACCTCCGGCGGGCTGAGGCTCCAGGAAAGAACGGTATGCCCGCGATGCTCCAGCGCAAGCAGGCGTTCGACATTCGCCGACTTGGTCAGAAGCACCTGCCGCGCAAAATCATGTCGGGCAAAAAAAGGAACCAGTACCGTCGAGTAGGCGGACAACGGATCCAGCGCCAGGCCGTCCTGAAGTTTTCCAAGATAGAACGCCGTCTGTTTTTTCAGCCGATTCGCTGTTCTATCGATCTCAGAGATTATCTCCGGCAGATTGACGAATATCTTTACCGTCGGAGAATGCCAGACGCCGCGCGTCCCGGCGAGAAAGCAGTACCGGCACCCATAAGGGCAGAAGCCACAGGAAGAAAAGTGCCAATAATTGGGGCAGGTATTTCCTTCTTCCTGACTGAAGCGGACAGCGCTTCGGTGTTCGCCGAAAACCAGCGTTCGCTTGCCCGCGTCATGTCGGGCCAGAGCGTCTTTTTCACGAAGATCGACGGCGTTATGCGGGACATCCAGACATTTGACAATCTCCGCCTGCGAATAAAGCGCGCAAATGCGCTCGACAAACCGCTCGCGATCTTTTGTGTCAAGACTGCCGCGCGTCAGGCAAATTCGCTCAACATTGAAGAATTCAGGGCGCGCCGGAGTGTAATCGTCCGGGAGCCGCAATGAATCTCCCATTGCATCGTTCATATAAGTGAAGTTTCCCGTTTTCATTCAACTTTCCCCACAAGTTTCCGCCGCTCGTTGCGCCTTGCGTCCCGTTAATTGCTCCCACCGCTTTACAATCATATCACAATATCCCGGATTCCTCTCCATTACAAACGCCCTCCTTCCAGATTTTTCCGCGGCTATCAGAGTAGTTCCGGATCCGCCGAAAGGCTCAAAGATGCATCCCTTTTCACCTGTATATGCCTGGATGGATCTGTAGGGTATCTCGACGGGGCATACGGCTGGATGGCCGTAAGATTTTACCTGGTTGGTGACAGCGGAAATTTCCCAAACATCGGTATGGAAATGAGACATGTATTCGGCGCCCTCGGAGGTCATTTTGGGCATATCGCCCGGCTTTTGAAAAACCAGAAGCGCTTCCCATTGGAGCGCCGGATAATAGCGCCGGTTGCGAAGGATATGAAAATTTCGCGGAATAGCATAGTTCGCACCTGTCTTTACCCAAATAATTGTGTCGAGATATCTCAGGCCGGCACTCTCCAAAAGGCATGAGTGATGGCTCGTATGATCATGATGAGTGGCGCAACCATTGGCTATATTCCAAACGAGCACACCACCGTCCCGAAGAACGTTCCGGCAATTTTCAATTATCTTCTTCATGTCACCAAGATATTGCTCATACTCATTCCACTGAGAGTACTCCCGTTGATTAAAATAAGGCGGCCCGCCAAAGACGTGGTCGATCCCAGAATCGCCGACAAGAGAATTCACGGTCTCCTTGTTACGCGAATCGCCGCATAGAAGGCGGTGGTCGCCAAGAATTATCATGTCTCCTTTTTGCGTAACAGATTCGGCGGGCAAGACGGGCACCGCATCCTCGTCAGCTTCCGTCCCGAGCAAAAGCCGCCGCATTTCCTCATTACTGAATCCCAAACTTTCGAACTCAATATCTTCAGAACGAAGACTTTCCAGAACATCGCGCAGTTTCGGAAAATCCCATTTGGCAAGTTCTGCCAGTTTGTTATCGGCGATGGCAAAGGCGCGTCTGCGAGCATCCGTCATTTCAACAATTATGACCGGAACGGCCGAAAGGGCCAATTTTTTTGCGGCCTTCCAACGCGTATGGCCTGCAATAATGGTCATGTTTTGATCGCAAAGTATGGGCACGTTGAAACCGAACCTGCGAATGCTCTCCGCAACCGCGCTAACGGCATGATCGTTTACGCGAGGGTTATCCTCCCACGGCTGCAGCCGCTCCAATGATATCTCTTGTATCTGCAACATCGTCATACCTTTCTCCCACCGGACATTCATACCTATGCCAGCAAAATCGCTCTCGGCGTAATAATAACAGATAAGTGAGACATTTTTCCGCAAACGAAACTACTGGAACCTATCTCAAAAATACGCCGTCAAAATTATTGTACGCTTTGTCTTAAAAGTACATGCGTCGGTGTAACGCCCTCGATCCTGACTATCAACCAAGTTGTTGCGTCATCTCGCAAAAACATAATCCCCTACAAGTACTAGCCCACTATGCACAAAACAAAGAGTCGCGAGACTAAAAAATGTATGCTGTAAGTTAGCAAGGTAGGCGGCAAATCCGTCGCTTCGCCGGATGTAGTAGTTAGGAGGCGGATGTAATTGTTTCCCGGAAATTCGGATTTTTCCCGCAATCTCACGAATTGCGCGGGTATGTAGATAGTAGCCGATCACAATTACAAAAACGCAAACGGCGCATTCGATTTTCGAGCGGCTTGGCAAGCGGAGCGCAAGGATGCACGACTTTTACGAAACGACCGGGGCAGACGAGTTTTTTTCGGATGCGCCTGCTACCCAGGATTCTAATAACAGCAAGGAGATCGACATGAAAGGCACACGTCAACTTGTGGACGAGATGACGGCGCAGGGATTCACGCTGACAAGAACGTATTTGGCATGGGTGCTTCGCGACCGCCACATCCCCGAACCGGAGCGCGGGCCGGGCGGTTGTTTCCTCTGGTCGGAGGCAGATGCGGGCCGGTTGCGCTCGTTCCTTCTGCGCCAGGGTCGCGGCCCCGAGCAAGAGAGTCGCAAATAATGACGCCGTCTCATATCCAGAATATCCTCAACCGGCTGAAGGGTGCGAAGAGGTCGGGCAGGGGCTGGCAGACGTACTGCCCCGTCCACGAAAACGACGGTGGCAAGCATCGGCGGAGCCTGTCAATCGACATCGGCGAGGACGGTAGCGCGCTTGTGCATTGCCACGCCGGTTGTCCGACGCCCGACATCCTTCGCGCAATCGGATTGAGCCAGCGCGATCTGTTCCCTTCCAGCGATGGCGAAAAGCCCAAGCCTGTCGCGGAAGTCGTGGCGGCTTACAATTACCTCGACGCAAACGGTGCGCTTGCTTATCAGGTCTTGCGATACAGCGGCAAGAAGTTCGCCCAAAGGAAACCCGATCCCAAGCGACCCGGGGCCTGGGTTTGGAATATGAAAGACACGCCGCGCGTCTTGTTCAATCTGCCGGCGATCGCCGCCGCGCCTAAGGACGAAACGGTTTTCGTCGTGGAGGGCGAAAAAGACGCGAACTCCCTGGCCGCGATTGGGCTGACGGCGACCTGCAACAGCGGTGGCGCGATGAAGTGGAAGACGCTGGCCGACGATTCGGTTTTGGCGGGGCGGCGTGTCGCAATCATCGCGGACAAAGACGAAGCGGGCCGCCGACACGCGCAGGACGTTGCGTCCCGACTGGCGGGCAAGGCAGCGGAGATCAAGATTGTTGAAATGCCCGGCGAGAGCAACAAGGACGCAAGCGACTGGCTTGAAAGCCTGGACTCCAAAGAGCCTGCCGAACTCGCCCGCGCCCTCGCGGAAATGGCCGAGGCCGCGCCGGTGTGGCGTCTCGATGAGGCGAGCTGGCCGGAGATGCTGGAGCTGAAAGAAAGCACGGGCGAGCCGCCTCGATTTCCCGTTGAGTGTCTGCCCGAATGGCTGAAGTCAATGGTTCTGGCGGTATCAACCGCAACGCAAACACCGCCTGAGTTGGCCGGGAGCATCGCGCTTGGAGTGCTGGCGCTTTGCGGCGCGGGCAAAATGGAAATTGAACCGTCGCCCGGTTGGCGTGAACCCGCGAATTTATTTGTCGCCGTCGCCTTGCCTCCGGGTTGCAGAAAGAGCGCGGTTTTTCGCACGATGTGCAACCCGTTAACGAGATGGGAAAGGCGCGAGCGGGAACAACTGGGACCGCAGATCGCCAGAGCAAAAACGGAGCGCGAAATTCTCGAGCGCAGGCTGAGGAAAATGAAGAAAGACGCCGCTGACGACGACATAGTCGCCCAGGAAAAGGCATGCAATTTATCGATACAATTGGCGGCAATGACCGCCCCGACGTTTCCGCGCCTATTCGCATCCGATGCAACGCCGGAAGCCATCTCGCGATTGCTGGCTGAGCAACAAGGGCGATTAGGGGTGTTCAGCGCGGAGGGCGGCGAGCTGACGGCGATTATCGCCGGACGCTATTCCAGAAACGGCGAAAGCAATATGGAAGTTTTTCTGAAAGGCCACGCCGGAGACCCGATCCGCATCGACCGCGCGAACAGAGATCGCGAGCCGATTATGCTGGACCATCCCGCACTGACAGTCGCGCTATGCCTTCAACCAAGCGTTCTGGAAATGGCGTGGGAACATCGAGAGTTCGGAGATCGCGGGCTTTTGGCGCGATTCTTATACGTCATTCCGAAAAATCCCCTGGGGAATCGCGATGTGGATCCTCCGCCTCTGCCCAAAGATGTAGCAGAAGAATACGCAGACACCGTGCTGCGCCTCCTTGATTTGCCCAGGGAAGAAGACGAGCAAGGCAGCCCGCCGCGCGTAACGTTAACAGAAACGGCGCGCCTGATATTCAGCGATTTCAAAGCGCAACTCGAACCGCAACTCGCCACGCACGGACGATACGGACACATGACGGGCTGGGCAGGCAAATTGGCCGGGGCCATCGCCAAAATCGCAGGCGCATTGCACATCGCCGCCAATACCTACGAAACCGCGCCGTGGCAACGGCCCATTGATGCGGACACAATGACAGCCGCGCTTGCCCTTGGCGAGTTTTTCGCGACACACGCCGAACGCGCATACCGCATGTTCGGCGCAACCCCGGAGACCCGAACGGCAGGCCGCGTTTTGAAATGGATCGAAGAAGGCTGCCTCGCGATATTTAGTGAGCGCGATTTGTACCGAAGCCTCGGTCTGCGAAAGGCGGAGGCAACGGAAGCCCT
>JAUWEX010000184.1 GCA_030607235.1 Planctomycetota bacterium
GACATTCCATTATGCAAAGCAAAGGTTAAGGCAAAAACAAAAGATTCGGATTTTTTTCTTGAACGTGTCTTTATTCGGTGGTATTTTATAAATCATAAAGTGTAAAGAATGCTACCGACCTGTCGATAATCATTATAGAAACTGATTGTTACGGACAGAGGCCATGAAAAGAAATCGTCTATGGGCCGAAGTCGATCTCGACGCCCTTAAACATAATTTCACACAGATAAAAAATCTACTCACGCCCGGGACCGAAGTCATGGCCATCGTCAAGGCCAACGCCTACGGCCACGGCGCGGTTCCCGTTACAAAGGCGCTGGTCGACTACGGCGTCGACATGCTCGGCGTCGGCGACTCCAGCGAGGCGCTCGAACTCCGACGCGCCGACATCACCGCGCCGATACTGATCCTCGGCGCGCTCATCGAAGACGAAGTCCCCCGCGTCGTCCACGAAGGCATCACGCCCTGTATCCACTCGCGTGACATCGCGCGACTCCTTCAGGACGAGGCCGCGCGGCAGAACGTCATGCTCGACGTTCACGTCAACGTCGACACCGGCATGAGCCGCCTCGGCATCTCGCCGCGCAACGCCATCGAGATGCTCAAAGAAATCGCCGCGATGCCGAACCTCAAGATGCGCGGCCTGATGACGCACTTCTCCTCCGCCGGTGCCGTCAGCCGCAACACGATCAACCAGCAACTCGTCAACTACCACCAGGTCGTCGCCGAGGCGCGCCGCAACGGCATCCGTTTCGACATCCAGCACGCCGCCAACAGCACCGCCGCCCTGCGAATGAGCACGACGCACCTGAACATGGTACGACTGGGCATAGCGCTCTACGGCATCGACCCCAGCGGGTTCTTCACCGACGTTACCACGCTCAAGCCCGTTCTGTCGTTCAAGACGCGGATCATCTACCTAAAGACCGTGCCTCCAGGCACGCCGATCGGCTACGACCGCACCTTCACCACCTACCGCGAGACGCGCGTAGCGACGCTGCCGGTGGGCTACAACGACGGCTATCCGTTCCTGCTCTCGAACAAGGCCCGCGTGCTGGTGCGCGGCAGCCGCGCCCCGGTCATCGGCGGCATAACGATGGACTACACCATGATCGACGTTACCGACATCCCCGCGACAAGCGTCGGCGACGAAATCACGCTGATAGGCAAAGACGGCTACTCCAGCGTAACCGCGTCCGAACTGGCCAATCTCACCGGCACCATCCCATACGAAATAACCTGTCAGTTGGGCAAGAGAGTCAGGAGGATATACTTCTCGAACGAGCAGCACAACGGCGCGGCAGAAGGTGAAAAGCCCCGCCAGTTCGCCGGCATCTCCGATTGAGGCGCATAATCCTTGACCGGCGCGGCGTCTGACAATACAATCCACAACCAATTTCCGTGAAATCCTGATGCGGGGAATCGAATGCGAAAACGCCTGTACATATTGATACCGATTTTTATCGCGATACCGCTGGCGCTGCTGGTGGTGGATTATTTCGTGCTCACCTCGCACGCCCAGATCGAGCGGCAAATGCGCAAGTTCTTCCGCGAGGAACTCAAATCCGAAGTCGAATTCAGCGAAATCTCGCGGTCCTTCTTCAGTACCCGCATAACCATACACGACATCAAACTCTATCCGGTCAACGACAAATCGCGCCAGTACCTCTCCGCCGAGAAACTCGAAATCCGACTCGACCTGCTCGCGGCCTTCAACAACGCGCCCATAAAGAAGATCAAGTTCATCAAGCCCCACATCCGGCTCGAACGCGACAGGCGCCGAAACTGGAACTTCCCGCTCTCCATATCCGACAAAGGCCCCTTCCGAGGGCTGGTGGAAAATACGCCCACGCCCGAGATCGAGATGGACGGCGCGACTATCGAAATCCGCGACGCGAGAAGGAGCGCCAGCAACGTGATTTTCGACGGGTTGAATTTCACGCTCAAGGGCAACGGCGGCGACAAAGGCCACGCGCTGACGGTGGCGTATCATTACGGCGAAGAGCGGAAAAACCGCCACCTGCAACTGACATTCTCGATGCCGGCCAACGGCGATGGCATGACGATCACCACCTCCGGCAGCGGCTCGAATTATCTCTATCTAAACGAAGACATCCGCAAACTTCTGAGACATCTGGACAAGGCTGGGATACACTTCGCGCGAAAGGCTCGCAGGGTCTGGCACAAATACAAGATCAGCGGCGCGATCCGCGTCGATTCGCTTGTGATACAGGAGTACCCCGACGCCCCGCCCGAAAACCAGTGGCAGGTAGACGCCGACCTCTTCCTTGACAATTGCAGCCTGACCGTACCCTACGACGAAAAGACCGAAAACATCCCCATAGAATACATCTACGGCCGGGTGCGGGTCAAAGAAGGTACGATCGAACTCGACATCAACGCGCGCGCGCTGGGCAACGCCATCGAAAGCATAAAAGGCACCATCGCCGTCTCGCAGCAATCCGACGAAACCTCGCAGATCGAGATTACCGTCCCCTATCCGCAATTCGACAAGCGCATACGCCGACTCTTTCCGCCCGAAAACGACGTGCTCCTTGACGGGCTAGAAATCAACAGCGGCGTCAGCCTTGTGCTAAAAGTTATGATCGACCCCGATACCGGCAAAACGATCGTCGATCCCGGCCTGAGATTCGACAACGGCTCGATGTTTCTCAAGATATTCCCCTACCACATGGAAAAGATGTACGGGGAACTGTGGATGAAGGATGGCAAAATCGAAATTCCCGAATCCGGGCTGAAACTGGTTCACGGCGGAGGCGAGATAACGGTAAGCGGGACCGCCGAAATAGATAACCTTGAAAATCCGCAACTCGACCTGATTCTCACCGGCAAAAACGTTCCGTTAGACGACGAATTCTACGCGATCCTGCCTGAAACCACGCAGGTTGTTGTGGATTGCTACATCGACAAACGCAAAGTCAAAACTGCGGGCAGCGCGGAATCGGCAAAATGGCTCGCGGGCTACGCCGATTTGCATTGCGTCCTCAAGACGGATCCCGACGGGATAATTGTACCCAACATCACCCTCGACATCAGTCAGGGAACGGCGCGGCTCGAAGTCTTTCCATATCCGCTCGAAAACATCAACGGCAGGATACTCATTAACGGGCCGGACGCCTGCAACGTCCGGTTGCGCGACATAACCGCCCGCCAGGGAACCGGCGTCTTCACCATAGCCGACGGACTCATTACCCTCGACACGGCCGACGTCGAAGTGATCGCCAAGAGCGTACCGGTAGACGAAAAACTCGGCGACGCGCTCGAAGGCTCGTACCGCAAATCGTACAACCTGCTCAATCTCAAGGGCACGGTCGACGTAATCATCCGGGTAACGCAGGCCAGCGGCCAGGCCGAGCCTGATGTAACGGCGACGATCGAATCGCGCGGCACTCTCTCCTTCGCGCACAGCGACTTCCCACTGCCCGTTACGGCGATCTCCACAAGATTCGTCGTCAGCGGCAACGAACTCGTCATCGAGAAATTTTCCGGCATGGTCGGCGGCGCCACCGTCGCCGCCAGCGATAAAAACCACGGCAGCATTACGTTCGGCGACACCAGCGAGATTCACTTTCACATCGCCGCAATCGAAGGTCTGCAACTGACCCCCAAAAACATCGGCGCCATGCCCGAAGACACCGGCAAACCCATGCTGGCGCTCAACCTCGGCGGCACCGTCGACATCAAAGACCTCGACATCAAATACTTTATCGAAGGCGAGAAAGAAGAGAGCAAACGTTACGAAATCTCCTTGCTCGCGCTGTGCAAAGACGTTTCGATCGGCAAGAACATCAAGAAAATCAACGGCACCGTCCGCATGAAGATCGACAAGGAACACGACGAAGAATATATCCGCATCACCGGCGACTCACCCAATCAGGATTTTACCTTCAAAGTTACTCTACAGCATCTATCCCTCAATATTATTATAGAATCTATC